>NZ_JBEYFS010000353.1:0-8036 GCF_040634475.1 Streptomyces sp. NPDC007095 | reverse complement strand
GGCGGTGCCCGCGACGGCGCCGAACGCGGTGGAATCGCTGCTGAAGCGGCTCAGGCCGTTGTAGCCGAAGACCAGGGCGAACGGACTGTTGTCCGGCCAGTTCCTGGCCGAGCGGGGCGCCGCCGCCCGTCGAATTTCGGCCGATCTCGACGCGGCCGCCACGCGGCTGCGTCCCGTCTACTCGACCGGGCGGCGTACGGGGCTCAGCGAGGAGGCGCGCGACGAGTTCGCGGACCGGCTCGCGGACGCGGTGGGCGCCACGGCGGCCGGTCAGGCGGCCGAGCGCGCGTGGCGCCGCAACGCCAACCGCGCGTGCGGCACCCCCTGGCTGCGGCTGTGGCGCTGGGTCCAGGACCGGGGGGACTCGACGACGGGCCGGCTGTCGGTACGGGCACCCGCGGACGAGGAGGCCACGGCCCGGCAGCGCGTCGAACAGGCGGTGCGTACGGTGGCGGACCGGGCGGCCCGCGGGCTGCCCGCGCCCTGGGCGCAGGCGGTGCGCGAGGCGGCCGTGCGCGGTGCGCAGGGGCTGCCGGAGGCGCTGGACGAAATGGCGACGCGCGCCACGACACCGGTGGGGCGGCCGCCGCGGCCCGGCTGGTGGCCGGCCGCCGTGCTCGCGCAGGCCTCGATGACGATTCTTCAGATCATCGGCGGGCTGTGGCTGCTGGGGCAGATCATCGGGTTCATGGCGCCGAACCTCGGTGTGCCGGTGCTGCTGATGTTGGCGGGCATCATCGGCGGCCCGGCGGTCGAGTGGGGCAGCAGGATGGCGGCGCGCGGACCGGCCAAGCGGTACGGGCTGGAAGCGGAACGGCGACTGCGTGAGGCCGCCGCCGGGTGCGGGAGGGCGCGAGTGCTTGATCCGGTGGCGGCGGAGTTGCTGCGGTACCGGGAGGTACGGGAGCAGTACGGGCGGGTCACGGGGGCGTCGGCGCCGGTCGGATGACGAGGAGGCACTCCACGGGCTGAAGTGCCTCCACCTCTTCGGGTGACGCGGTTGTCCACAACCGGCCGGTAGCACACAGGGCTCAGCGGGCCCGGCCCGACGAAGGCAGTCTGAACTCGCGGCGATCGCAGCGCATGCGAACGCAGAGCGTGTGAACGCAGAGCACGCGAACGCGAAGCATGCGCCCGCCGCGACAGACGCATTCGTACGGGAGAGGAATCAGGCATGAACGAGACGCTGGTGTGTGCGGTGGGGAACGTGGCGACGCATCCGGTCTACCGAGAATTGGCAAACGGCGCGTCGGCGAGGTTCCGCCTGGCGGTGACGGCGCGGTACTGGGACCGCGAGAAGAGCGCCTGGATGGACGGGCACACCAATTTCTTCACCGTGTGGGCGAACCGCGCGCTCGCCACCAATGTGGGGGCATCGCTGTCGGTGGGTGATCCCGTCATCGTCCAGGGCAGGTTGAAGGTGCGTACCGAGGTACGCGAAGGACAGAGCTGGACGTCGGCGGACATCGACGCGGTGGCCATCGGCCACGACCTCTCGCGCGGCACCTCGGCCTTCCGGCGCCCGAACAAGGAAGGGGACGCAACTGCGTCCCCCCGGCCCGAGCCCAACTGGGAGACGGAGCCGGAGAGTCGTTCCCTGGACGTCTCCCAACAGCAGCTGGAACCCGCCGGAGTGACCTGACGCCAGATGCGGAAACGCCTTGGCCGGGCGACCTGACCGAACTGCGGCTTATCGACAAATCCGTTCCGGACAGTCCCCATTGATTTGTCGATAAGCGCAGCTCACAGGCTCGCCGACCGATAACGATTCCGATTCGGATCGGTTATCCGACGGCAGGACCGGGAAGCGCGGTGCGCCCACGTCCTTAGGATGCCGGGCATAGCTCACGGGGCTTCTGATTCTGCTGGCGGGACCGTCCCCCCATGTCAACGGGTCCTGCTCGAAGGGGAATTCTGTGTTTTCTTCGTTCTCTGCGTGGTCCGCGCGCAGGCGAGGGGCCGCTCGCCTCGCCGCCGCGACGTTGGTGTCGGGGCTCGTCGCCGCGGGGGCGTTGGCCACCGCCGGTGCGGCCGCCGCCGACGATGCCCCGCAGAGTCAGGGCGGCGCGACCGCGACCATCGGCGGTCTGAAGACGTACGGGGCCGCGGTGGTCCACGACAACGGCGTGGACCAGCAGGTGTCCGCCGGTCTGTTCGAGATGTCCGTCGACGGCGGCGGCATGCTGCAGACGTACTGCATCGACCTCCACAACCCGACCCAGCGGGACGCCCAGTACCAGGAGACCTCCTGGAGCGGCACCTCGCTGAACAGCAACAAGGACGCCGGCAAGATCCGCTGGATCCTGCAGCACTCCTACCCACAGGTGAACGACCTCGCGGCGTTGGCCGACATGGCCGGTGCGCACGGCCTCACCGAGCAGGACGCGGCGGCCGGCACCCAGGTGGCCATCTGGCGGTACTCGGACGGCGCCGACGTGGACGCGCTGGACCCGCAGGCGGAGAAGCTCGCCGACTACCTGCAGAAGAACGCGCGGAACGTGGCGGAGCCCAAGGCCTCGCTGACCCTCGACCCGCCCGCGGTCTCCGGTCACGCCGGCGAGAGGCTCGGCCCGATCACGGTGCACACCGACGCGGACAGCGTGACGGTGACGCCGCCCGCGGACGCCGCCGCCAGTGGGGTGAAGGTCGTCGGCAAGGACGGCAAGGCGATCACCTCGGCGACGGACGGCAGCCGGCTCTACTTCGACGTGCCGAAGGACGCCACGGACGGCTCGGCGCCGCTGACCGTACAGGCGTCGACGACCGTGCCGGTCGGCCGGGCCTTCGCCTCGGGGACCCGCAGCCAGACACAGATCCTCGCGGGCTCCAGCGAGTCGACGGTCTCGGCGACAGCGACCGCGAACTGGGCCAAGGAAGGCGCGATACCGGCGCTGTCCGCCACGACGAACTGCGCCAAGGGCGGCGTGGACGTCACGGCGACCGTCACGGGCGACGCGCCGTTCACCTTCGGGCTGATGGGGGCCGAGCACACCGTCGCCGCGGGCAAGTCCCTGACGGTGACGGTCCCGCTGCGGGAGGACCAGGCGTACGACTTCACGCTGACGGGTCCGAACGGTTTCGAGAAGCACTTCACCGGCATGCTCGACTGCAAGACACAGGGCAGCGCGAGCGACATCACGACCCAGACCGTCGGTGAGCCGAGCCCGGCCCTGGCGAGCGCCGACTCCACCGGGGGCACCAACCTCGCCGAGACCGGCGGCTCCGGCGCGACCCCGATCATCACGGGCATCGCCGTCGCCCTGGTCGTGATCGGCGGCGCGGCGGTGTTCCTCCTCCGCAAGAAGAAGGCACCGGCGCAGAACTGAGCACAGCGGCACCGCACCTTGGCAACTCAACAGTGAGTGACCGCAGCACGGTGACTCCGTGAGCCGCGGCCCCGGCCCGCCCCCAGGCGACCGGGGCCGCGCCCCTTTCCGGCCGCGCCCGTCAGGCCATCGCGCCGACCAGCTCACGCCGCTCGGGCATTCCACAGCGTTCGGCGTCGGACAGCGAGGCGATCAGGGCGCTGCGGGCACGGGCCACGCGTGAGCGGACCGTACCTATGGGGCAGTCGCTCACCAGGGCCGCCTCCGCGTACGGCAGTCCGAGGAGCTGGGTCAGCACGAAGGCCTCGCGACGCTCCTCGGGCAGTTCGGCCAGGAGTTCGTCGAGCGCGATGCCGTCGTCGAAGCCCGGCAGGCCGCGCGGCTGGGCGCGTTCGGCTGCGAGTTGCCAGTCGTCGGAGTCGGCCAGCCGGGGCCGGGCCGCCGCGGTGCGGAAACTGTCGATCACGGCCCGGCGTGCGATGGCCAGCAGCCAGGTACGGGCCGAGGAGCGGCCCTCGAAGCGGTGCAGGCTGCCGAGGGCGCGCAGGAAGGTGTCCTGGGTCAGGTCGTCGGCGGTCTGCGGGTCCGCGCCCAGATAGGTGACGTAACGGCATACGTCGCGGTGCAGGGCGCGCACGAACTGGTCGACGGCGTCGGGGTCACCGGCGCGGGCGGCCAGCGCCCAGGCCGTCAGCGACGCGTCACGTGAGGTGGGCAGGGCAGGAGTGGTCACCTGGTGTCCTTCTCGGGTCATCCGGGATCCGGACCCGGCGCGCGAGGGCGGCCCGAGGGTCCGGTGATCGAAACCGGCCGCACGAGGGCGTACGGCCGAGGCCCGGGGCGCACAGGGGCGGCCTCGGGGAACCGGCTGTCTTCAGACGACAGCGGTCCCGGCGGGCGGACCCCGAGAAGTGATCGCGTGGACGAGAAGGAGCCGGCGCGGGGCGCGGGCGGAGCGGTCACGGCGGACGCGCGGGCGCGGGCGGCTCACCGGCGCGGGCAGCGCGAGCGGCAGCCGCAGCGGGGCTGCCAACAGGCCGGCGAGGGACCGCAGGACACGGAAGACGGCGCGCTCTCCGTGCGCGAGCCAGAGGCCGCAGAGCAGGGCGGCCAGCAGGTGGGCGGCGAGCATGCCGAGCGAGGACGACGTGCCGTCCGCCGCGTGCCCCAGGTGATCCATGACGCCCATGTCCATGGCGTCCATGCGTGTCGAGTCCATGGGCACGGAGTTCCGGGACATAGAACTCATGGACATGGGACCCATGGGCATGGAGTTCATGTCGTGGCCGGTGAAGACCGAGGCCGCCGCGCCCCACACTCCCAGGGAGCCCGACGACTGCGCGAGCGAGAACACCGAGTGGAGTACCGCCTGCGCCGCGACCACCGCGGACACGATCAGGGGCAGTCCGCGTTCCCGGCCGGCCAGACACCAGCCCGCGCCGCCGATCAGCGCGCCCGAGCCGCCCAACGCCCACCAGGGCACCGTGCCGCCGGACATCATCACGTGCCCCAGGGCGGCGAGCAGCACACAGACGACCGCGAACACCGCGGCCCGTACCGTGCGAGAACACCACCCAGCAGTCATGGCGGGCTCATCCTCGCATCCGGGCAACAGGCTTCATGGGAGGGTACGGAAATTTCTCACCCCCCACTCATGCGCGGGCTCAACTCGCATCGGACGCACGGTGTTCACGAGCGGGCTGGTGGGGGGAATCCGTCCCGCCGGCGGAAGGCGAGGTCGGCGGGACGGCAACCGCTCTGCGGGTGGTCATCGGCCGGTGAGAGCCGATGGGAGCCGGTGAGAACCGGTGAGAACCGGTGAGAGGCCGCTCGCCTACTCGGAGCGGGCACCCCGGCCGCGCGCGAGGGCGTAGCCGGCCGCGGCCAGGCCCAGGACGCCCACGACCAGTCCGGCGATGCCCAGGCCACGGGCCGTGGAGTCACTGCTCGACGTCGAGCCGGCCGCGACGGCCGGCGCCGAGCTCGACGACGAGGACGAGGCGGAGCCCGACGCCGAGTCCGAGGTCCCGTCGGAACCCGTCTCCGCGTCCTCGGCGGTCAGGGTGAGCACCGGCGCCGGGTTCTCCGGCTCTGCCGCGCCCTTCTGTTCCTCCTCGATCCAGCGGGCGACGTTGCCGTCCGAGTAGGTCTGCAGGGTCTTGAAGCTCAACTGGTCGGTGTCGTCGGGCAGCTGGCCGAAGGCGACGTTGAAGTCCTGGTACTGGCCGTGCCGGATCCGGCCGCCGGTCCAGGTGATCTCCGAGACAGCCTCGGTGATGGTGCCGTCGTCGGTCTTGACGGGCGTCTTGAGCTTCGTGGTCGTCACCTGCGCCGTCCAGCCCTCCTGAGGGGTGACGAGCACGCCGAGGACCGGATGGTCCGTCGGCAGGAAGACCTGCACCTTCGTGGTGCTCGCGGTGTCCTCCTCGTTGGGGACGCGGAAGGTGAGAACACCGTCCGTGGCTCCCTTGGCGTAAGTCTCGGGGTGGACCGTCACATGCGCGAAGGCGGCGCCTGCGGCGGCCAGGACACCGGCCGTGGTGAGGGCGGCGACAAGGCCGGCGCGGCGCAGGGTGGTGCGAATCGGGGACATCAGGGGAACTCCGTACGGGTGGGGATGCGGTCAGGGCGTGTACGCGAGCCCTGCCGGTGGTCCCCGACGGGAGACCGCGTGGCGCAGCAGCAGTTGCCGAAGCGGCCGGGGTTCCCGCGCGGTCCGGCGTACGACGGCCGGCCGGGTCGGTACGGCGGACCACCCCGCGCGCACCCGCCACCAGGCGGCGAGCCCCGGTACGAGCGCTGCGGCCCGTCGCAGCAGGAACCAGAACGCGGCTTCACCGCGCCGCAGCCACCAGGTCGCGAGGAGGGCGGCCACCACGTGGGCGGCGGTGGCGTGCGGTGTCATGGCGTGCCCTGCTGGGTTCGCCATGTGCGCGCCGTGCATGTCCATCGCCATCCGCGGACCGGCCGCCTCGAAGGCGAGATGCAGTCCGGCCTGGGCAGCCAGCATCCCGCCGCCGATCCCGACGAGCGAGCGTTCGCGTCCGCCCAGCAGCCAGCCGGCCGAGAAGACGGCGAGGAGCCCGGCGCCGTCCGCCCACAGCGGCGGCGCCTGACCGGTGGCCAGCCCGTGCCCCCCGGCGGCCAGCAGCACGCACAGCACGGCGAACACCGCCGCGCGCAGGCTCCGTACCTCTGGGGACGCACTCATGGAGCCCAGATACTGCCATGGCGCGCGAACGGCCGTCGCGGCTTCCCGAGCAGCTGCTTCCTCCAAGGCCGTCCGGCGGCCTCGAAACGCCGCTCGGACAGGGTCCGGTCGAACCGGGGAGGGAGGAAGAAACCTGACATACCGCTTCGCTGTGTCGTGCTCGACGACTGTCAGGGCGTAGCGACCGAAGTCGCCGACTGGTCGCCGGTGGCGGACGACGTGGAGGTCGCGTTAGCAGCCTCGCTGCTATCACGCTGCCGCCGTTTGCCGTGTGACCAGCTTTCCCGGTCTCTGAGCACTACGGCGACACCGCCACGATCCGGCGCCATCAGCGCATCGCGCCCGCCCGTCACCAGCCGGCTCTTGCGCCCGAACCGCCGGCCTTCCCACAGCGGCAGCGACTCCAACTCGGGGGCCCGCAGACCTGCTTCGATATCCAGCTCCATGGCAGTCTCAACGCACCCCGATCGAGGGGTCACGGATCACCACTGCCCTGATGCAGCATCAACCCACCGGATTCGAAACGGGCACGCTGATCAGGACATTTGGAGAAGCACAACCGGAGTGCTAATCCCCCTCTCCCATGCCGACGTTCGCCCCGGGCACCGTCTTCAGAAGTGGTCCGAGGACGGCGACCTGAGGGGGCTTCAGGTCCGGCAGACCGTAGTGGTCAGGGTTGGGTGCGCTGAGCGGGGTGTCCACGGCCAGCCCCGGCGTCAACGTGGTCAGATCAGCGGCGGGCGCGTCCGCCCCGAGGTGATCGAAGCCGTGCCCGAGGAGGTTCGGAAGGGGCGTGCTCAAACCCGCCCCGGGCAGTCCGGCGCCGACCGGCAGTCGCGGCACCGCCTGGTCGGGGAGCAGTCGGCCCTCGACGTACCGCGGTCCCTCGGGTCCGCCCGGCATCGGCACCGGAAGCTCCCCGGCGATCTTGGGTGTCTGCAGGTTGAGGGCGCGCCCCACGCCGTCCAGAGGTACGGGGACGGGAACCTTTTCGGCCGCGACGGCCGGCGTCACGGCGGCGGCACCCATCGCTGCCGCGACGCCGGTGACGACGGCGGCAAGAGTTCCTCGAGTGGTCGACTTCATCTCAGGTACGGTCCCTTTCAGGATTCGGTGGATCTGCGTCCATACCGGGTAACGATGCTGAGAACGCCTTCAGTTCAAGATTCCCCTGACGGACCCAATAGTCAGCTCGTCCAGAAATTCCACCAGCGGGTCAGTACCAGCATCCCGATGATCCCGATGTGCACGACCGGCAGGACCCAGGTGAACTCTCCGAGGAATCCACGCAACCAGCCGGGCGCGGGCAGAAATGCATGTCGTACGTTGAACGACGTCACGTACCAGAACATGATGATCGTGGCGACCCACGCCAGACAGCACCAAAGGCACAGCGCGTTGATGCGGTACAGCGACTGGAACTGGAGCCAGGTGCAGAATCCGACGCCGAAGACGGTGCCGGCGTTGAAGGTCAGCCAGTACCAGCGCGGGTAGGTGGC
>NZ_JBEYFS010000352.1:0-8036 GCF_040634475.1 Streptomyces sp. NPDC007095 | reverse complement strand
GCGTACTGGCCGAGTCCGGCCTGCGCTCGCACCTGCCCGCCGGGCGCCTCGGCGGCGCGGACGTCGTGGTCGCGGCCGACCAGGAGTTCCATCCGGTCCCAGTCGGCCCAGCCACCGAGCTGGTGGGGCACCTTGTGCCAGGCGATGGTGACCCCCAGGTCCTGGGGCACGGTGGTCTTCTCCAGGAACTCCCGGTGCAGCTGTGCCGCGCCGTCCCGGGCCAGGGCCAGCCGGTCGCCCGGTGCGAGCTTGCCCATGTCCTCGGCGTGTTCGCCGAAGTTGTACGCCCCGGTGAGGGTGCCCGTCTTGGAGAAGTAGTCGTTGGACGGGTACCAGAACTGGGTGATGGGGTGGTCGGTCCAGCTGATGCCGCCGTAGATCTGGTTGTGGTCGTCCTCCCAGAACCGCCGGTTGGCCTGCCAGCCGACCTTGCACGTCGGTGCGAAATCCACCGCTTGAACGGCGTTCTCGAACTCCGTGGAGAAGCCGGTCAGCGTGAGCTGCTTCAGCACCGGGAGCGGGATGTTGCTCACGCAGTAGTCGGCCGTCGCCGTCAGTTCCTGTCCGCCGGAGCGGTAGGTGACGCTGACTGCTTCGCCGGTCAGGTCGACCGAGGTGACGTCGGCCTTGAGCTCGACGGTCACTTCGTACTCGGAGGTGATCCGTTCGGTGAGAGCCGTGACGATCTTGTCCATGCCGCCGACCGGCTGGAACATCGTGGCCTGCCACAGATAGTCCACCGGCTGGTAGAACCGGTGCTTCCAGAACTCCGAGGCGACCAGATCGGCCAGGGGCAGCGGGGGCGCGGGCTGGGGGAAGGCGTGGACGTCGAGGGGCTCGCTGTAGCCGGAGCGGGTGGAGCCGTGGTACTCGCCTTCCTCGTCCAGGTCGCCGAACCTGCGTAGTAGGTCCTTCAGCGGGCCGGTGTACTCGTCGTTCCCGGTCAGGGCGGCGGTCAGGAGCGCGGCGAGGTGGCCGCGGGTGTCGTTGGCGATGCGGCGGTTGCGCCAGGGCCGGCCGGGTGGGGTGTGTCCCGCACGGTGCAGGACGTTCGCCGTGGTCTCCATGATGTATGGCTCCAGCGCCACCCCGAGATCGGTGCAGTACCTGAGGACACGGCGGTGGTGGTACGGAATGCGGCCGGGGCCGAGGTTGAGGTACAGGCCCTTGTCGAAGGCGCAGGTGTGGGTCAGCACCGGGCTGTCGCCCTCACCGTCGAGTTCGTACAGCTTGTCACCCTTGCGGGCGGTGCGGTTGCGGCCTCCGGTGCGGGGCTGGGGCTCCAGGACCGTGCACCGGTAACCGAGCCTGCCCAGCTCGTAGGCGGCGGTGAGTCCGCCGATGCCTGCACCGAGGATCAGTACCGACGGCTCCTCGCCGGCCGGCGCACGTGGGGTGGCGGCGAAGTCCGGCGCGGTGCCTTCGCCGGAGCTCAGCGGGCCGGCGAGGCCGGACATGGCCTGGTAGAGCGACTGCGCGGATGCGGAAGGGGCGGCGGACGTGCGTGTACTCATGGCTCACCTCTCGGGGCGGGCGGGATGATGCGGCTCCCGGGCACGCGAGGCGCCAGCAGCCTGCGGTGGCCAAGCTCGGCGGCTGGGCGTGGCCGTGGGACAGCTCCGGAGGGACATGAGCCCGGGCGCTTGGGTGTGCCGTGCGATCTTCGGGTGCGGCCTGCTCAAAGTGACCTTCTCGGGTTCTGGCGGGCGGACGCGGCCGTCCGGGCGAGCGCGCGGAACGGGAGTTGACTCCCGGCCGGCGTACGCCCGCGACCGCCGGCCGGCGTCGGACCACCTTCAGGCCCCTCTCCGGCCGGTCGGACCGGACGTTGCGCTGGGCGGGGGCAGAGGGGGGTTAGTGGAATTCGACGTCGGAGACGCTGACGAAGAACTCGCCCTTGAAATCGTGTCCGGCGTCGCCGCCACCCCAGATGTTGACGATGGCATGCCGTCCCCGCCGGGACGCCAGTGCCTGGGTCGTGTAGCTCAGCTCCTGGTCGGAGTGTGTGCCGCTGCCGTGGTACTCGACCATGAAGGGCGTCGGCTCCAGCACGGCCCAGGAGATGCCCTGAGCCGGGTCCCAGCCCTCTTTGGTGATGAACCACTGGTGTGTCCACTTCGGGCCCATGTGGTTCTGCCGGTAGTTGTAGGTGAAGGTGTGCTCGCCGTCGACGGCTTCCAGGGTGCTGGTCGGCCAGTCACCCAGGCCGTCCCCGCCGGCCAGGTCCAGGCCCTTGAACGCGGGATTCGCAGCCGACGCCACGTCCGCGCCCCGGAAGAACTTCCGGTACTCCAGGTACCCGCGGCCCTCGTTCCATGGCGGGTTGCTGGCCGTGCCAGGAGGTACGACTTCCTGCCAGGTGGTGGAGGTGTTCAGCCGACGCGCTTCCTGACAGATCGGCGCACCGTCCTCGTCACGGATCGCCCGGATCGCCCGGCTGACCGGGAACTCCAGGCTCCCGTGACGCTCCCGGCCGTCTTCCGCGCGCTCCTCGGTGCGGGCGGGGACGTGCACGTTGTAGGGCTTGGACGTGGACGTGTCTACGGTGAGCTCGTCCGTGAACGGCCCCCACGAGCCGTCCGCGTGCCGGGCCCGGATCTTCACCCGCACCTCGCGGGCCGGGGCCTCACCCAGGCACACCCAGTGCCGGTTCGCCGACTGCCAGTGCGGATACCAGGTCGCCCAGTACAGGTCCACTGTCTGGGCCAGCCGTGCGTCCACCCACACCTCGTAATGGTGCGGGTAGTCCGGGCGTCCGTTGTTCCAGTCGGGCGGCTCTGTGGTGCCCTGGTCGGGGGCGTTCGCGCCGATCCGCCAGGTGAGAGAGATGCCCTCAAGCTTGACATCACCGTCGTCGCGGTAGGTCGCCTCGGCGCGCAAGTCCTCCGGGTGAGGCTGCATCTGGGTGCTCCTTCAGTCGCACAGAATGGGCGGTTCAGCGCGACAATGCCGCATTGAACCACCCCAAATGTCACTACTTACTGTATTTACGCATATGCGTACTGCAAGTGCGGCGATTCGAAGACGCAGACAGCTGCCACCAGGCACGTACTAGAGGTGTGCGGTCTTCCGTCCCGGACCCACAGCATCTGAGCGGCGTACAGCGCGCCCACAGCGGCGGCCAGGGCACCCGGCGCAGTGCAGTGTCCGGCAAGCGGTGTTGCGGATGCTCCAAACGAGGCACGGCTGCGACCTTCGAATCGCAGCTGGGTTTCGGATCCGCCTGCGATCCGGCATCGGCTGAGAGACTCCAGCACGGAAATTGAGCGGGCAGGCACGGGCCCCACTGGACGAGCGCACTGCCGTACGCGGACCCGGGACGGGCTGGGATCTGCACGAGTACCGTCACTCCGCCCTGACCCACCTCGGCAAGCAAGGGCGTCGCTGTCGATGCTGATGGCGAAGCCCCGGCACGGCGTTGTCACGTTGTCGGTGTCTGGATGTCTGACGGTGCGTCGAGACGTGGCGCAGCCGGGTTCCGACGTGCTGCTCAGGCCGTGGTGGGCTGGCCGGCATCGCCGGTGATGTGCTCCCAGATCGCGAAGCAGATGGTCATCTCGGCTCGATATTCGGGGGCAGTCATCAGATGGCGGCGGGGCCGGAAATGGGGTGAGGTGCCGCTCAACGCGGACAGGAACCGCTGGACTGCGCCGACACTGCGGAAGCCCTTCATGGCCCGTTCGCGCTGCCGGGTGGGCTGGTCGCTGTTCTCGGCCCGGTTGTTCAGGCCTTTGTGGGGGCGGTGTTCGACCGACAGCATCTGCTCCCGGTGGGCGGTGCCGTAGCAGTCTCAATGACGGAGCCAAGCCGATTGCGTGACCAGTGGGGCGGAGGCGAAGACCCGGTTGTCGCTCAGGAGCGCCCACAGCAGGGTCTGTCAAACGAGCGGTCTACAGTCCCGCCGGACAGGCGAAGCCCGGCGGTCATTGCGGCTACCTGCTGAGAGCGGACGCGACGGTGGTGAGGACGGGCCGGGCCGACTCGTGGGTGAGGAAGAAGTGCCCGCCGGAGAAGGTGTACTGGGAGAAGCATCCGTTGCTGACGTCGGCCCAGCGCGCCAGGTCTGCGGGTGTGTGGTCGTCGTCGTCCGCTCCGGCGAGAACGGTGAGCGGACAGCTGAGCAGCGGACCGGTGGGTGGGGCGGCGCGGAAGCTCTCGCAGAGGGTGTAGTCGGCTCGTAGGATCGGCAGCAGGAGGTCCAGCAGTTCGGGATTTTCGAGTACCTCCGTGGTGGTGCCGCCCATCGCGCGCAGGTCCGCGACGAGTTCCACGTCGCTCCAGCGCCCGCGCCCCGCTTTCAATGGCGGGCTGCCGGGGCCGCTGCAGCCGCTGAGCAGGAGGTGCTCCGGGACCGGATCGCCCATCCGGGCGGCAGTCAGGGCGAGGCCGTAGGCGAGGAGCGCCCCCATGCTGTGGCCGAAGAGCGCGTAGGGGAGCGGGCCGAGTGCGGTCCGGACGCCGGCGTACACCGCTTCGACGGCGTCGTGGTAGTCCGTCATGAGCGGCTCGGCGAACCGGTTTTCGCGGCCCGGCAGGTGGATGGCCAGCGCCTCGACGTCCTCAGGCAGGCCCGTGGCCCACGTGCGGTAGAAGTGCGGGCCTGCGCCGGCCGGGGGGATGCAGAGAAGCCGTAGCCGGGGGTGAGTGCTGCGGGTCAGGGGCCGCAGCCACGGGTTGGTGGTGAGGGCGACGGAGGACGGAATGCTTGTCGTCATTGGGTGATGGGACCTCAGGGTGGCGGGAGGGCCTGCCGCGTGGGCCCGGGACGGTGCTCCGGGCCCACGGACATGGTGCCGCAGGTGGTACAGATGTGATGGCCTAAACCGGCTGCTCAGCCCTCGGCCATGGCGGCGACAAGGCTGGCGGGGCGCATGTCGGTCCAGTTGGCTTCGACGTAGTCGAGGCATGCCTGGCGTCCGTCGGGACCGTGGACGGTGATCCAGCCCGCCGGGACCTCGGCGAAGGCAGGCCACAGCGAGTGCTGGTTCTCCTCATTGACGAGTACCAGGTAGGTACCGTCCGCGTCCTCGAAGGGGTTGGCCATGGACGTGGTTCCTCTCTTGACGGTGGTCGGGCGCGTCGCAGCGTCCCGTCCACGATGCGGCCCACGTCGGCGGGCGCTGACGTGGTGGTCGGGTCGTGGGCCATGCCCACGGCAGCGGGTTCACCGCGTGTCGCTCGCGGTACGCGCTCCGCGCCCGGGGCGGGCGTGTCCACGGTCCGACCGTGATCGATTCTGGCGCACGGAACACCGCTCTGGGATGACCTGGGGGTGAATGCCGCGAGCAGCGTTCAGCGAAGGCTGCCGCGGTGTTTCCGGCCGAGGCCACGACGAGGGTGCCGGCCTGCTCCGGGAGTCGGCCGGGCACGGTTGCGGCCTCCGGCTCCTGAACGAACAGGTCGTCAGGTCGGCTCCCCACTCCGGCCAGTAGCCGTTGAAGGCGATCCACGGATCCAGCACGCCGAGAATAGCGCCGAGTCGTCCGGCGCACCGGACGACGGTACGGCCGGTGTGCGGGAGGCTTCGGCGCACCGGGAGCCAGCGGTGGTAACGGTAGACGCCGGGGGCACGTTCATCCGGTGCGAAAGCCGGATCCCGGTACTCGGTGTGCGGCAGCGCGGGGCCCCGCAGGGTGGGACAGCCCAGGGCCGTCCCGTCGTTCTCGTATCGCTCACCGTATGCGCTGCGGACGAGCCGGAAATGGGCAACGTCGGTCGCCGGCAGGGGGTCAATGGGCATGGCAAACGGTCACCTTGGCATCGGAGTGGTCATCGGGCAGCCGGGTGTTACACATTGCGTTCGGACCTCGGCCGCAGAGCGGGCCGCTCCCTCTTGCGTTCTCCCAGCACCTTCGCGAGCTGAGCGGGGACAGGGTTGTGGAAGAACATGCGCAGAGTGATCTCGACGTTGAGTTCGGCCCGGATGCGGTTGATGAGCCGGGTGGCCAGCAGTGAATGGCCGCCGAGCTCGAAGAAATTGTCGTCGGGTCCCACGTCGGGAAGACCGAGGACTTCGGCGAACAGGCCGCAGAGCATCTTCTCCTTCTCGTTCTCCGGCTTGCGGCCGTTTCCTGCCATGACGGTCGGTGCGGGGAGTGCGCGGCGGTCGAGTTTGCCGTTCGGTGTCACCGGCAGACGGTCCACTACCACGAGCGCCGACGGGATCATGTAGTCCGGCAGCACCGCCGCGATCTCGGCCTTCACCACCGCGACCAGACCAGCACCTGCATCAGCGGTCCGACCGTCGGCTGGGACCACATAGCCGACCAGGCGTTTGTCACCCGGGATGTCCTCACGCACCACCACCGCCGCTTGGTCCACACCCGCATGAGCCACCAGCGCCGCCTCGACCTCCCCCAACTCGATCCGGAAACCCCGAACCTTGACCTGATCATCCGTACGTCCCAAGCACTCCAGCACACCATCCACGGTCCACCGCACCACATCACCCGTGCGATACATCCGCTCCCCGGCAGCACCAAACGGATCGGCGACGAACCGCTCAGCCGTCAACCCCGCACGACCCAGGTAACCACGTGCCAACTGCACACCGGCCAGGTACAACTCACCCCCGACACCCGGCGCCACGGGAGACAAGAAGGCGTCGAGAACATACGCCCGCATGTTCCACATCGGACGCCCCACAGGAATAGCGCCTTGCCGGATGTCGTCCCCGGCCATGAAATGGTGATCGAGGGAGCCGACGGTCGCCTCGGTGGGGCCGTAGTGGTTGACAATCGCCAAGAGCGGGTGCTTCTTGCGCAGTTGCTCAATGTGTGTGCTGTGAAGCGGTTCCCCGCCGAGCATGAGTTGCCGAGTGGGGAGGTTGAGTCCGTCGTCGGCCAAGTCCAGGAAGGGGAGGTGGCTGGGTGTCGCCTTGAGGAACGCCGCCCGGGACCCGGTGGGCATAGTGAGCGCCTTCGTGCCGCTCGGCGCAAGCTGAAGACAGCCACCTGCAGCGAGAGCGCCGTAGAACCCGGTCACTCCGCCGTCGAAGGAGACGGACAAGTGGACAAGGGTACTCTCGGCGAGACCCGGGTAGACCTCCCGAGCTCGCAGCACATAGTTCACCAATCCGCGGTGCGGCACCACGACACCCTTGGGGCGGCCCGTGGACCCCGAGGTGTAGATGACGTAAGCAGGGTGGTCAGGCAGGAGAACCGTCGTTCGCTCACGGGCAGAGATCGTGGTCTCCGGCAGGTTGGCGAGGTGCGTGATGACAGCCGGGTCGTCAAGGACCACGGTACGGAGAGGGAGGGCGAAATCCGGACGCGACGGGCCGTCGGTGAGAAGGACGGTCGGCTGCGCGTCGCGGAGGATGTACGCAACGCGGTCGGCCGGATACTCCGGATCGATGGGCACATAGGTTGCGCCGCTCTTCAGGACCGCCAACATCGCCACGACCATGTCGGGCGATCGTTGCAGCAGAACGCCCACCACGTCCTCCGGCCCGGTTCCCGACGACACGAGCAACCGAGCGAGACGGTTGGCACGGGCGTGCAGTTCGCGGTAGGTGAGACACACGCCGTCGGCGTCGATCAGCGCCCGCGCTTCCGGCGTGCGCGCCGACTGCTCGTCGAGCACCTCGGTGAGGGTGATGGCCGATACGACACGCGTGGTCGCGTTCCACTCCCTGAGGACTCTGTGCCGCTCCACCGCGTCCATCACCTCGACCTCGCGCACCCGGACGTCGGGATCGGCAGCCAGCGTGCCGAGAACACGAGTGAAACGGTCGGCGAGCGACTCCGCGGTGGCCGCGTCGAACAAGTCAGTGGCGTATGTCAGTGTGCCTGTGACGCCCGCGGCTGCGCCGTCGCTGTCGAACGTCTCCGTGAGATCGACCGCGAGATCGAACTTCGCAGCCCGCGCGCCGGTGCGCATCGGTTGTACGACGACACCAGGCAGGTCGAGTGCTGGACGCGCGTTGTTCTGCAGCGTCAACATGACCTGGAAGAGCGGGTGCCTGGCCATCGAGCGTACCGGTGAGAGGTCTTCCACCAGTCGCTCGAAGGGCACGTCCTGGTGCGCGAACGCGC
>NZ_JBEYFS010000351.1:0-8066 GCF_040634475.1 Streptomyces sp. NPDC007095 | reverse complement strand
AAGCGGTGAATCCTGGACACCCCGACGCACGGCGCGCTAGGGGCGAGCCCTGCCGCCCCTCCGGAGGGACCCCCCGCTCAGGCCCGGGACATGGCGCAGGCGCCGGGGGTGGCGGCCGCCGTCGACCGCCACGGCGTCGAGGACGACGAGCACCAGGACCACGGGCAGCAGCTCGCCGAGGCCGAGGAGCCGGCCGACGCCGACCGGCCGCGCGGTCGAGGACGACGAGCACCAGGCCGCCGACGCCGAGCAGGCCGAGAAGCCGGACCGGACCGGCGGAAGGTTCTAGCGTGCACACGCTAAAAGATCTTGGAAGTTCTTCGGATCGCGCTTCTGACCTGCGGTTTTGTGGTGGCGCACACGGGCCCAGAGTTGCCAGTGATGCCCTAGTGCTGTAATCTAGTACTTGTCGGAAAGGGGAACGGCACCCCGGACCGACACCACCAACACCCAGCGCGACGCGATAGGAAGTGCACCATGACGACCACCCCGGCCACCGTCTCGATTCCCGCCCAGGCCGAGCCGACCGAGGCGCCCGCCCAGGTCGACCAGGAGCACGGCAGCCGGATCATCACCGCCCTGGAAGGCGCATGGGCCGCGATCCGCGCCCAGCACCCCGAGGTGCCGCGCGTCGTGATGATCACCGGCAGCGGCCAGGACGGCCGGGGGTCCCTCCGGTGGGGGCACTTCGGCGCCGACTTCTGGACCGTCGACAACGGACAGAAGAAGGGCCGCGCCCCCGAACTGTTCGCGGGTGGCGAGCTGTTGAGCCTCGGCGGCCGCCGCACCATGCAGACGCTTATCCACGAGGCCGCCCACGCCGTCGCCCACGTCCGGAAGATCAAGGACACGTCCAGCGCGGGCCGCTACCACAACAAGCGCTTCGGCAAGATCGCCGAAGAGATGGGACTCATCGCCCCGAAGACGCCCGCGCCCGTCCTCGGTTTCTCGGACTGCCACATCACCGACGCCACCGCCGCCCGCTACGCCGCCGCGATTGAGGCACTGGACGCCGCCCGCCTGCCCTACGTCCACAACCCGCTCGCCATCGCCCTCGGCGGAGGCACCCCCGGCACCCCCAGCCCGACCGGTGGCGACGAAGACGACGAGAACGGCCAGAGCCAGGGCACCGAGGGCGGCCAGGACGACGAGGACGAGGGCGCCCCGCAGAAGCCCAAGAAGCGCCCGGCAACCCGCTTCCTGGTCATCTGCGGATGCACCAAGCCCGGCAAGGACGGCACCCCGGAGCCCGCCCGCCGCATCCAGATCAGCCGCGCCACGTGGGAGTTCGGGGGCGAGGACGGCGGACTCATGTGCGGGAAGTGCGGCGAGCCGTTCAAGAAGGCCCAGCAGGACGAGGAGCAGGCCGACGCCGGGTGACAAGCCCGGAAGGGGAGGGGGGCGCCCACCGGGCGCCCCCCTTGTCACGTGGTGCAGCTCGCTTCGCGCGTCGGCTCCGTGGCCAAGGTGCGGACCGTAGGCAGCACTTACGGTGCCGAGTCTCGGGGGGCGGGCCGCCGGGACGGACAGACCAATGGGGGAGTGGTGGCGGCTGGCTGTGGTGCCGCCGTACGGCCCTGGCGGCCGCACGGCTCCCTACCTCCGCCCGCCGGCGGTTTGGTGACAGGCCGTCAGAGGTGCCGTGCCGTGGCCGAGGCCCACCCAGGTAACCGGCCCAATCCCGATCCGACAAACGGACCATTAGCGTCATTCGGCACGGCAAACCCAGGAACCGCAAAGAAAGTTCCGCGCCACGCCGCTTGACTTGCTGCAAGACTCTGCGATCTCTGACAAGATCGCTCCATGAAAGATCGCCGAGGAGTGGGTGGGCCGCCGCGAGGGACACGGTTCCGCGCGCCTCACTACGACCCCACCACGGGCGAGGCGTACCGACCGGGCTCGAACTTCGAGCCCCAGAACGCCGTGAAGCTACTCAACATCTGCGAGCGACTGGACACCAGCGTGGCCGGTTTCCTCAACACGATGGTGGAGTTGCTGGAGGTGGACCCTCGAACGGGTCAGCCCGTCGGATGGCCGAATGCCGTACGCCTGAAGGAGGCCGGATGAACTAACCGGCCCATCAACTTCCTGGCCCCCTAAGCCGGGTGTTGGTTGGAGCCATCGGGGTCTCAGCTTCTCAACGGTTGTGGCGACCTGTTGCCGAGACTCCCGATCCCAGATCGAGCACGTAACCGCTGTCCGCCGGATTCCTAGGCCCGACAGCCGGGGCTTTCGTGCGTCCTCTAACACCGAGGGAGCGTTGCCATCGTAGCAGCGAGCCACGGTGGCGGTAGAGGCTTGCCTCAGACCGGTGTGTCATCGGCGCTTTATCAACAAGGTGACCTTTTCTCTGCCGCCGCCACGCCCGCATTCCCCCCTGTGACCGTACGTCGGCCAGGGGTTTCTAGCGTGCACACGCTAGAACTGTCAGTGCAGGCCAGGACCCTTACGCGGTTCCTCGGCGAGCTGTCCCCGCGTGCCCGCGTACGGGCCGCCGCCGGGACGCCCGACGCCTGGCGGAACGTCTACCCGGACGCCGTGGCGGTCGCCGAGGTGGAGCCGGACCGGCCCGTGGCGATGTACCTGACCCGCCGTCAGCGCGGTGCGTACAGGTTTACGGCCGTCGTACTGGACTGCGACGCCAAGCGCGTGCCTGCCGAGCAGGCCGCCGCCGACGCCGAGTTGTTGGCCGACGCCGCCCGCGCCGAGGGCATCGAGCCCGTACCCACCCAGTCCGGCCCGAACGGCGGCCGCCACGTGTGGACCGGGTGCGCCGAGGGGGTGCCCGTCGCCACGGTGCGGAGGATCGCCCGCGCCGCCCGCACCCTGTGCCCGTCCGTCGACATCGCGCCCCTGATGAACCCGAAGGCCGGCGCGGTCCGCCCGCCCGGCGCCGCCCACCGCCACGGCGGCCACAACGAGTTGACCGCACACACCATCGAGCAGGCCGTGAAGGCCCTCGGCTCCGCCTCGGCCCCCGCCGAGGCGTTCGAGCGCCTGGCCGTCCGGCTGGAGTCGATGGCCGCCGCCCTCACCGTCGAGCGGCCCACGAGGACGAGGCCCGCCCCGGCCCCCGCCGGCCGCCGCGCCGCCGAGGACGACGAGCACCAGGACGGCCCCGTACCCCCGTCGATCCAGCAGCGCGGACCGATCCAGCGCCCCGTCATCACCGACGCGGCCGGGTGCCCGCAGCTCGCCGTACCGTGGCGCCCCCTTGGCGAACGCGCCATGAAGGGACTCCGGCGGAAACTGACGCGCCATCACGACCACTCGCAGCAGGCCCACGCCCCCGCCCGATCCATGGCCCTGGCCGGATGGACCCAGGCCGAAGGGCTCGCCGTGGTGCGCGACGCCCAGTCGTCCCCCGCGCTGGAATGGCTCCGCAGCGAGCGCCAGTCGGACGGCGCCCGGACCCCCCGCGCGGAGGAGGACACCGCCCGCCTGTGGGCCCGGGTGTGGTGGCTCGCCGTCCAGGACGCCGCCCGGATGCCCCGCAGGCCCGAGGACGACGGCGGCCGCCACGAGCGGACCGAGGCCGAGGTGGCCGTGGTCGACCTGTTCGCCCGGATGCGGGCCGCCGGCCCCGCACGGTGGGGACGGGAGTCCGGCCCCGCAGACGCCGCGATCCTGGCCGCCCTGGCCTGGCTCATGCTCACCGCCGGCACCACCGACGTGAGCGCCAACGTCCGCCGCCTCGGCGTGCTCGCCGGATACAGCCGCCAGACGGCATCCCTGGCCCTGTGGCGCCTCATCCGGGACGGATGGCTCACCGTCACCGCCGAGGCCGAGCGCAGGGCAGGCAAGGCCCGCCGGGTGACCCTGGCGACCGAGCACCAGTGCCCCGACCACCACGGCCACCGATGCGCCATCTACCAGGCCACCGACCACGTTTCACCAGTTCACCCGGGGTCTGACAGAAGGCGGAACGCCGCCGCGCCCCCCGCCCCCCAGAACCCCCCTGCCGACGTCCCCGCGCACCTCCGAGCCCTCACCACCCACCAGCAAGCCGACGTGTGGCACTCCCTCGGCCACCACGCGGCCCGCACCCTGTGGGAGATCCAACAGCAGGACCGCCCCACCCTGGCCCAGCTCATGACCGCCACCGGCTACGGCCGCCGCGCCACCCTCCGGCACCTCCACCAGCTCCAGGCCCTCCAACTCACCACCACCGCGCGCCCCCGCCGAGGAACGACCACATACGCCGCCACGGGCCGCCCGCTGTACGAGGCCGCCAAGGAGACCAGCACCGCCGGACGCGTCGCCGGCCTGGCCGTGGACGCCCGCGTGGACCAGGCCGCGCACGAGTGGTGGTCGGCAGAGGAGGAATGGAGCGCGCTGCCCAGCGCCGAGAAGCGCGCCCGCGGACCCCGCCCCGGCCCGGACCAGATCGTCATCCCCGGCCAGGCCCCCGGCGCCCGCGCCTACCCGCGCCACCGCGACGGCCGCCCCGACCACCGCCGCGCCCGCCAGATCGAGGCCCAGCGCATCAACGCTGCCGGCCTACTCGCCCACGCCCAGCAGCTCGCCCAGGCCGGACACCTCATTGACCCCGCCCACCTCAGCGCCACCGGAGCCGAGCAGCCCCAGCCCCGACGCCGCAAGCGCCCCGTCCTCCCCGCCCGCCAGCACTGCCGGCACTGCCACGCCGCCCCCGGCGAACGGTGCGTGACCTGGCGAGGCACCCCGGCCGCTGAGTGGCACGCCGCCCGCCGAGCCGCCGCCCAGCAGGCCGCCGAGGACCCGACACGCGGAAGCCAGCAGAACAGCGCGTGAGCCGCCCCCGGACGCGGTAGAGTCATCACCACGGCGGAACGAAGCCGGGCACCCGACCACCACGGCGGAGAAGCCCAGGAATCGCCCCGCCGGACCGGCAGCCCCAGCCGAACCGTCCACCGGGCGGACAAGCCGGCCCCCGCCTCACAGCGGGACCGAGCCAAGGCCAGGGAAACCTAGCGTGCACACGCTAGAACTGCCGCCACGGGTAACCGCCCGAACCGCAGCGGCCCACAGCCGCCGGGTTGGCGGAGTCCCCGAGCAGGACCAGTCGGCGAGAGGCCGGCCACCCACCACCCCCGGAAATTGGCACCCTCTTGCCAACGGCTAATTTCTGGAATACTAGAAACAGTAATCCAGAAATGATAGGCTGAGGTCATGACGCAGACCACCGAGACGAACCGCGACCCGAACGCGTACGCCTACCGCGTTGAAGGCCGTGTGCCCGCCGGCCCGTACGCCGGCCCCCTGGCCGAGACCGAGGGGCGCATGGGCATCGACGGCACGGCCGTCCTCACGGTGCGGGTTCACGACGCCGGCCAGCACGGCACCACCCGCCGCGAGGCCGCCGAGCGCCTGGCGTGGGGGTACGGCGTCCGTACCCGCCGGGTGTACGCCGACCTGTTGGCGGACCGGCTGGACCGGCACGCGCTCCGGATCGAGGGTGCCCCGCTCGCCGTCGCCCGGTTCGCCGCCGACCTCCCCGGGTTGCTCGCCGCCATCGAGGCCGCCGCCACGGCGATGATGCGCCGGCTCGCCGGATGGATGCGCGACTCGGCCCACGGCCAGCGGTGGACCGAGTACCACGGCCCGCAGGACTGGCGGACCGAACGCCGGTACTGGCGCCGCTCGTTCATCCGGCACCTGGCCGATTTCGTCGGCCCCTACGCGCCGCAGGTCGACGCGCCGATGCCGGATTGGTCCGAGGACTGGTTGGGCATCCCGGCCCGGATCGCCCAGGCGACCGCCCCCACCATCGACACCGAGGCCGTGCGCGACCACATGGCCGAGGCCCTGTTGTTCGCCCAGGCCGTCACCGCCGAGCCCCGCATCATCGAGCCGACGCCGGAGCCGCGCACCCGGTACGCCAGCGTGTACGACGCGATCCACGCCCCGCAGGAGTACAGCCAGGAACTCGGCGACGTGGTCACCACGTACGGCCCCGACCCGGACGCCGGCACCGAGCTGGAGACCGCGGCAGCCGTCGAGGTCGAGGACGACGAGCGCCAGGCCGCCGAGGTCGAGGTGGACGAGAAGGTGACGGCGGCCGCAGTCGAGGCCTGCGCCGAGCTCACCGAGCCGACCACCGCGCCGCAGGTCAGCGCGCCGCCCACGGGCCGCCCGGCACCGGATCGAGTGGCGGCCGCCGTGCGGATTGTCCGCCGCCACCGTCCGTACGGCAGCATCAGGACCCACACCAGGCCGCAGGCCCGCACCCGGGGCCAACTCAGGCCGCCCCAGCGCGCCGACCGGGCCGCCCCGTCGACCCGCCCCACCGGCACCACCAGGAAGGCCACCCCGCCCGTGACCGCCGACCACCGAACCCACGCCACCACCAGCGGGGGGAACTGATGACGACCGCCCTTGACGCCGACGACGAGCACCAGGACCACGGGCAGGAAGAGGAAGAGGCGCCGTACGGCTACTGGCCGGAGCCGTGCGCCAACTGCGGGAAGTTGATCCCCCGGGCGAAGCCGTCCGGTGCCGGGCGGCCGCCGGAGTACTGCGACAGCACGTGCCAGAACGAGCGGAAGGCCGCGCGAGCCCGGGAACGCAACTCTCCGGGACTGCCGGGGCAGATCCTCCGCATGGAGGAGACCGTCACCAGGCTTGAACAGGTGGCCGCCGACGCCCGGTTGGAGTTGCAGAAACTCAACTCCCCCGAGGGCATCGAGGCCCGGCTAGCCGCCGCACGTGCCGCCAACGCCAGCGACGTGGCGGCCGCCAACCGGAAGGCCGCCGAGGCCGCCGCCGACGCCGCCAACGCGCGGTCCGAGGCCGGCCAGGCCGTAGCCGACCGGGAAGCCGCCGAGGCCGCCGCCGAACGCGACCGGGTGGCCCGCGAGGCCGCCGACGACGCGCGGGAAGTCGCCGAGCAAAAGGCCCGCCAGGCCGAGCGCGACAAGGAGACCGCCCAGGACGGCCGAGCCGCCGCCGAGGCGCGGGCCGAGGAGGCCGAGCGCCAGCGGGCCACCGCCGAGAGCGAGCGCGACGCAGCCACCGAGGCCCGACAGCAAGCCGAGACCGCCCAGGCCGAGGCCGAGCGCGAGCGGGACCAGGCCCGCCGCGACCAGGCCGCCGCCGACGCTCGCCGCGCCGACGCCGAAGCCGAGCGAGGCCGCGCCGAGGCGCGGGCCGAGGAGGCCGAGCGCCAGCGGGCCACCGCCGAACGCGCCCGCGACGCCTTCCAGCAGGAAGCCGAACGCGCCGTTGAACGCGCTCAGCAGGCCCAGGAGGCCCAACAGCGCGCCGAGGCGCGGGCCGAGGAGGCCGAGCGCCAGCGGGCCACCGCTGAACGCGAAAAGCAGGAGTTGACCGAAGGACTCACCCGCGAGATCCAGGGACGGAAGAACGCCGAGCGCGAGCGCGACGCCGCCAGCGCGGAGGCAGCGGAGTCCAGCCGTCAGCGCGTCGCCGCCGAGAACCGCGCCGACCGAGCCGAGGAGCGCCAGGCCGCCGCCGAGGACCGGGCGGAGCGGGCCGAGTCGCGCGCAGACCGCCGCATCGGCGAGGCCGAGAAGCGACGGGACGAACTGGCGGAACAGCTCGCCACCGAGCAGACCGCACGACAGCAGGCCGAGCAGGAACGGGCGGCCGCCGTCCAGCGCGCCGACGACGCCCAGGAGCGCGCCGAACGCGCCGAGCGGGAGCGGTCGGAAGCCGTCGCCGCCGCCGCCGAAGCCCGCCGACAGCTCGCCGCCGCGCAGGCCCGCGCCGAGATGCGCGCCGAGGCGGAGAAGTCGCCGGCCAGGCGAGGCAGGAAGGCGGCCGGGGACCCGCAGGAAGGACTCGGAAACTGACCACGACGACGAGCACCAGGCGGTGAAGCGTGCCCCTCAGCAGAGCACCGGGGGGCACTGCCATGCCCGCCGAGATACGCCGAACCACGGCGCCGAGCGAGCATCCTCCCGGAGTCCGTTTCTAGCGTGCACACGCTAGCCCAATGTGCGGCAGCGTCCCGGCCTTTCGCGCGTCCGTGCCATGTCCCGGGCCTGAGCGGGGGGTCCCTCCGGAGGGGCGGCAGGGCTCGCCCCTAGCGCGCCGTGCGTCGGGGTGTCCAGGATTCACCGCTT
>NZ_JBEYFS010000350.1:0-8133 GCF_040634475.1 Streptomyces sp. NPDC007095 | reverse complement strand
CCACCACCGGCCGGCGCGCGTCGAGCGCTTCCCGCACCTCTTCGGACACCACGATCACGTGCCTGCCTCCTGTCTGCCGCCTTTCCTCATCTCTGCTCGCGCCGGACGCGGCGGCGTCGGCGGTGTCCGCCGTGGCCGCGGCGGACCTCGATGTCAGGTCGATCGCGCTGCGGGCCCGAGGCGGCGGAAATCCGGTGATTCCGCTGGTCGCGGATCTGACGGCGGCGGTCGGCAAGGAGTACGGGCCCTATGTCCACCGGGGCGCGACCAGCCAGGACATCCTGGACACGGCGCTGATGCTGGTCGCCCGTCGCACGCTGGACCTGGTCCTGGCGGAGCTGGAGCGGACGGCGCGGGCCCTGGGCCGACTCGCCGCCGCGCACCGGGACACGGCGATGCCGGGGCGGACCCTCACTCAGCACGCCGTACCGACGACCTTCGGGCTGAAGGCGGCGGGGTGGCGGTCGCTCGTGCTGGACGCGCGGGACCGACTCGCGGTTCTCCGGCTCCCCGTCCAACTCGGCGGGGCCGCAGGGACGTTGGCCGCCTTCGCGGCGTTCGGCGCCGTGGATCCGGACGCGCTCGTGACGGCGTACGCCGGTGAACTCGGCCTCGCGGAACCGGCGTTGCCCTGGCACACCCTGCGGACTCCGATCGCCGACCTGGCCGGCGGCCTGGCCTTCACGGCCGGGGCCCTCGGCAAGATGGCGGCCGATGTGCTCACCCTCTCCCGCACCGAGATCGCCGAGGTCTCGGAGGGGAGCGGTGGCGGGTCGTCCGCGATGCCGCACAAGGCCAACCCGGTGGCGGCCACCGTGATCGCCGCCGCCGCCCGGCGCGCGCCGGGACTCGCCGCCACGCTCTACGGGTCGATGGTGGCCGAGGACGAGCGGCCGGCCGGTGCCTGGCATGCCGAGTGGGAGCCGTTGCGCGAGCTGCTGAGGCTGGTCGGAGGCACCGCCCACAACGCCGTCGAGCTGGTCGAAGGGCTCCGGGTGAACGCGGACGCCATGCGCGAACACCTCGGTCTCGCCCATGGGTTGATCGTCTCCGAACGCCTGGCCGTCGAACTCGCCCCGGTGCTCGGGCGGGCCCGCGCCAAGGAACTGCTGACCCGGGCCGCCGAACGGGCCGTCGCCGAGCGACGGCCCCTCGTGGACGTACTCGGCGAGGAGGCGGAGCTCAAGGAGCTCGACCTCCTGGAACTCACCGACCCCACCCGCTACACGGGCTCCGCGGGAGCCCTCACCGACCGTGCTCTGGAGCGAACGTGACCCGCAAACTGCTCAACCACCTCGCCGAGGGCCCCGAGACCGCTCCCCCCTTGCTCCTCGGGCCCTCGCTCGGCACGTCCCGCGCCCTGTGGGACGAGGTCGCGCCCGAGCTGTCCGCCACCCACCGGGTGGTTCGCTGGGATCTGCCGGGACACGGGGGGTCGGCGCCGGACCTGATCGGACCGGGAGCCACCGTCGGAGACCTCGCCGCCCTGGTCCTCGACCTCGCCGACTCGCTCGGCATCGACCGCTTCGCCTACGCGGGCGTCTCGCTCGGCGGCGCGGTCGGTCTGCACCTCGCAGTCCACCACCCGGAGCGTGTGCCGTCCCTCGCCGTCATCTGCTCCTCGGCGCACTTCAACGGCTCCAAGCCGTGGGAGGAGCGTGCGGAGCTGGTACGCCGGGAGGGGCTGGCCGCGCTCGCCGAGAACGCGAACTCCCGTTGGTTCACACCCGGTTTCACCGTGCCGCGGTTGATCGAGGACCACCGCGACGCGGACCCGGAGGCGTACGCCGCCTGCTGTGACGCGCTCGCCGCCTTCGACCTGCGCGACCGGCTCCCCGAGATCTCCGCGCCCACCCTGCTGATCGCGGGCCGCCAGGACCCGGCGACGCCACCCGCCCATCTGCGGGAGATCGCGGACGCGGTGGCGAGTGCCACGCTCGTCGAGCTCCCCGGAGCCTCGCACCTCGCGCCCGCGCAGTGTCCGGCGGCGGTGCTCACGGCGCTGCGGGCCCACTTCGACGGCGGCGCCAAGCGGGGCATGGAGGTGCGGCGTGAGGTGCTGGGCGACGCCCATGTGGACCGGGCGCAGGCCCGGCAGACCCCCTTCACCGCCCGCTTCCAGGACTTCATCTCGCGCTACGCCTGGGGCGAGATCTGGACCGATCCGACGCTCTCGCGCCGCGAACGCAGCATGATCACCCTGACCGCGCTGGTCGCGCACGGTCACTACGACGAGCTTGCCATGCACGTCCGGGCGGCACGCCGCAACGGGCTGACCCCGGAGGAGATCGGCGCCGTACTGCTGCAGACGGCCGTGTACTGCGGTGTCCCGGCGGCGAACTCGGCGTTCGCGACGGCTCAGCGGGTGCTCGCCGAGGAGGGCGACGACGGCGCCGCAGGCTGAGCCTGCCTGTCCGCTGCGGACATCTCGTCCTCGCGCACGGCCTGGCGACTACCTCAGCCCTCTCCCCGTCGCCAGGACCTCCTCCGCCCTGGCCACCAGCCCGTCCGCCCCGCACGAGCGCGCCAGCGTCAGGCCCTTGCCCAGCTCCGAGACCGAGCGCGCCGCGATGCCGTACTCGACGCGGGCCGCCGCGTGTTCGTACTGGCAGGGCGAGGCCTCCAGGTAGGTGACGGCCTGGGCGGCCAGGCGTACCGCGCGCTGGCCCGATTCGAGGGCCGCCGCGCAGCGCAGTGCCTCGCCGATCGCGGTGTCCGTGCCGAAGCGCTCGGCCTCGCGGCGGGCGTCGGTGGCCAGTGCGCCGGCGCGGGCCGGGTCGTCCGAGGCGAGCGCGCGGGCGAGGTCGAGCGCCCAGGGCGCCATCACCGTGTTGTGGTGGCCGCGCGCGGCGGCGGCCTTCTCTGCGGCCTCGAGTTCGTTGATGCCGTCCTTGACGCGGCCGACGGCGAGCAGCAGCCGGCCGCGTACGGACCGGGTGTCGGGCAGCACGATGGTGGACGGGTACGGCGGTGCGAAGCCGTACTGCTCGGCGATCGCCCAGGCCTCCTGGACGTCGCCGCGGGCGAGCAGCGTGTCGACGAGGCCGCAGGTGGCGGACCAGTACAGGGGCAGCCCTCGCCCGACCCGCTCGGCGATGCGCAGCGACTCGCGCAGGGTGGTCTCGGCGTCCCTGAGGCGGCCCCGCCTGCGGTAGGCGAGACCGAGGAATGCGTGCGCCAGGGCGAGGTGGCCGCCGCTCCATCCGGCGCTCGTGTAGGAGCGCAGCGCCTCGGAGAAGAGGCTCTCAGCCCGGTCGAGCCGGTCCGCGTAGGCGTACGAACTGCCCAGCATCATGAGGAGTTCGATGCCCCACTCGGTGTCGGTCCAGCCGAGTCCGGGCGCGAGGCGGCCGTTGACGAGGGCGCGGTCGCAGAGTTCCACGACCTCCTCCGCGCTCTCGCCACGGGTCATCGCGTCGAAGCCGCGCAGTATCAGCAGGGCGCGCTCGGAGTTGTCACGTCCGGTGCAGGTCTTGACGAGTTCGGCGAGGCTTCGGGAGCGTCCCGGAACGTGGTCCTCGCCCGCGTGGATGCCCTCCCACATGTAGTGGACGGCCTGAAGCCGCATCCGGGCGGCGCCCGGGTCGAGCCGGGCGGCCTCCGTGTCGACCGTGCGGACGGCCTCGTCCAGCTGGTCGTTGTGGACCAGGGCCTGGGAGAGGCGGAAGACGGCGTCCACCCGCAGATCGCCGTCGAGGCCGGACTGGTCGAGCGCGGTGCGCAGATGGCGGATCGTGGTGGCGGGAGCGGTCAGGAGGGTGGCGCAGCCCAGTTCGTAGAGCACACGCGCGTGGACCTCCGGAAGCGGGGGTTCCGCCAGGGCCCGCTCCAGGCAGCGCCTGGCCGCGTCGGGCGCGCCGACGGCGAGGTGTTCGCGGGCGGCCTCGCGCATCTGCTCGACGAGTTCGGGGTCGTCGTCCGGGTGTACTTCGAGGAGGTGTCGGGAGGCGGCAGCGGCGCCGCGGCCCGATTCCGTGACCGCCCAGGCGGCCTGGCCGTGCATCGCGGTGCGCAGCGCGTCGGGGATCGAGCGGTAGACGGCGCTGGCGATGAGGGGGTGTACGAACTCCAGTTCGCCGCCGGTCAGTTCACGGCTGGCGGGTTCGGTCGCGGCGAGGATGCGGGCCGCGCCGAGCAGTTCGGCGCAGCGCACGGCCTCGTCTCGCTGCATCCCGGCGAGCTGGGCGGCGAGGTCGAGGGAGATCCCGGTGCCGAGGATCGCGGCCGCCCAGGCGAAGCGGGTGGCGTCGATGCCGAGTCCTTCGAGGCGGGCGACGAGTCCGCGGCCGCGTGCCGAGCGGTTCAGGGCGCGCAGTTCGGCGGCCGAGGCCTCGACCGGTTCCAGCTCGCTGTCCTGCACCTTGGCGAGCAGTTCGACGGTCTCGTACGGGTTGCCGCCGGTGACCGCCCACACCTCGCGGCAGAACGGGGCGTCCGCGTGCTCGCCGAGCGTGGCACGGGTCAGCCCGGCGGTGGCGTCGGGAGTCAGCGCGCTGAGCGTGAGGACCGGGCGGGCCGCGGCGGCGACGGCCTCCAGCTGGCGGGCCCGCTCACCGCTGACGTCACCCGGCCTGCGGGCGACCACGACGAGGACGGGCAAATCGTCGAGGCGCTCGGCGAACGCGACCAGCCACTGCAGGGTCTCCTGGTCGGCCCAGTGCGCGTCGTCGACGATCAGGACGAGGGGCCACTC
The DNA here is from genome assembly GCF_040634475.1 of Streptomyces sp. NPDC007095. NCBI lineage: Bacteria > Bacillati > Actinomycetota > Actinomycetes > Kitasatosporales > Streptomycetaceae > Streptomyces > Streptomyces sp. NPDC007095. The sequence goes on along the minus strand of NZ_JBEYFS010000350.1, from coordinate 3,440 downwards.
GCGCTTGGCCAGCCGCCGCACCGCCGCGACCAGTCCGTCGCACACGCCCTGCGGGTCGGCCCGGCGTTCGCCGGGTTCGGCGATGCCGAGCGCGGGTCCGGCGATGTCGTACCAGTCGCCCAGGTATTCGCGGGCCTCTTCGGGCATCAGCGAGACGATGGCGGGCTGCAGGAGTTGCCGTATGACGTTGAAGGGAACGGAGGTGACGGTCTCGCCGCCGCGGGCCGACCACACCGTGCAGCCGTGGGCCTCCGCGATCCGGCGTGCCTCGGCGAGCAGCGCGGTCTTGCCGATGCCGGCCTCACCGCTGAACACCAGGAGGCTGCCGGAGGACGAGGCGTCCGCGCGCAGGGCCCTGACGGCCTCCACGATGTCGGCGATCTCCGCCTCGCGCTCCCACAGGGAGGACGAGGCGGCCGGTTCCGGCCGTGCCTCCGTCATGCCGCTACCTCCCCGGGTCGCCCGTACGACGTACAGACATTGAGCCTAGCCGTCCGGAAGCCGATGTGGAGACGGGTCGGCGCACCTGTTGCCGAGACGGGTGACGGAGGTGTACGCAGGCGACGCGGTGGGGCGCCGACCAGCCGTGGTGGAAGTTTTCGACAGTCAAAAGCCCCGAAAATGGCGCTGCCTTTCCCATGGACAGCGAGGAGGAGGGACCCATGAGCGGCGCCCGCGTGCACGACTCCGTCCCGCACACCGCCCGTCCCGCGCGCCCGCGGCGCGGGGCCCTGCTGGCGGGCTCGGCCGGCAACTTCATCGAGTGGTACGAGTTCGGGGTCTACGGCTACTTCGCGACCGTCGTCGCGGCGCGGTTCTTCACCCCGGAGGGCGGCAGCGAGACCGAGGGCCTGGTGAGGACGTACGCGTCCTTCGCGCTGGCGTTCTTCTTCCGGCCGGTGGGCGCCGCGCTGTTCGGACGGCTGGGCGACCGCATCGGGCGCCGCCCGGTGCTGATCCTGGTGATCGCGCTGATGACGGGCGCCACGACGCTCATCGGCGTGCTGCCCACCTACGCCGCGGTCGGCGCCCTCGCACCGTGGCTGCTGACCTTCCTCCGGGTGGTCCAAGGTCTGTCCGCGGGCGGGGAGTTCGGGGGCGCGGTGTCGGTCATGACGGAGTTCGCGCCGCCGGGCAGGCGGGGGCTTTACGGGTCGTGGCAGTCCTTCACGGTGGCTCTGGGGCTGCTCGGTGGTGCGGGTGTGGCGGCACTGCTGGCGACGGTGCTGACCGAGGGGCAGTTGAGCGACTGGGGCTGGCGGCTGCCGTTCCTGCTGACACTGCCGCTGGGGCTGGTCGCGCTCTGGCTGCGGCTGCGGCTGGAGGAGACGCCGGCCTTCCGGCACGAGGGGAAGCGGGAGCACCCGCCCGGGCGCGAGGTCGCGCGGACCATCGTCCTCGGAGCGGGGCGCGTGATGGGCTGGTCGGCGGCCGGCTACACCTTCCTGGTCGTGCTCCCCTCGTACCTCCAGAACACCCTCCACGCCGGCTTCCGGCAGGCACTGCTCGCCACGGTCCTCGCCAACCTCGGCTTCGCGGCCACGATCGTCCCGGCGGGCCTGCTCAGCGACCGGATCGGGCGGCGCCCGGTGCTGCTCACCGGCGCAGGGCTGGTCGTGGTCCTGTCCGTTCCGCTGCTCAACCTCCTTCAGGAAACGGGGACTTCGAACGCGGTGAAGGGTGTCGCCGTGCTCGGGGCGGGTGCCGTCGTCGGGCTGATGGCGGGACCGGGGCCCGCCATGCTCTCCGAGATGTTCCCCACAAGCGTCCGCCACACCGGCCTGGGACTCGCCTACGCCCTGTCCAATGCGGTGTTCTCGGGCTGCGCCGGCCTCATCATCACCGAGACGATGAAGCGGACCGGAAGCGTGGACATCCCCGCGTACTACGCGGCGGCGACGTGCGCCGTCAGTGCGCTCGCCCTCGCCACGCTCCCCGACAACCGAGGGAGTTGAGCACGTGCGGGTGATCGGCCTGATGTCCGGGACGTCGTACGACGCGATCGACGCGGCGGCGGCGGAACTGACCCTCGAAGGCGAGGACCTCGCCCTGCGGCCGCTCGGGATGGTCGGTGAGCCGTACGACGGCGCACTGCGCGAGGCGCTCGCGGCCGCACTGCCCCCGGCGGCCACCACGCTGGCCGACGTGTGCCGCCTGGACACCCTGATCGGGCAGGCGTTCGCTGCGGCGGCGGTCCGGGCCGACCGTGAACTGTGCGACGGCGGAGCCGAGTTGATCGCCTCGCACGGGCAGACCGTCTACCACTGGGCCGAGGACGGGCGGGTGCACGGCACGCTCCAGCTCGGTCAGCCCGCCTGGATCGCCGAGGCGACCGGGCTGCCGGTGGTCGCCGACTTCCGCCCCAGGGACATCGCCGCCGGTGGTCAGGGCGCGCCCCTGGTGAGCCTGGTCGACCTGCTGTGGCTGCGCGGCAGGGCGGGGACTCCGGTGGCGCTGAACGTCGGAGGCATCGCCAACCTCACCGCGCCGGACGGCACCGCCTTCGACTCCGGGCCCGGGTGCGCCCTCGTCGACGTGGCCGTGCGGGGGTTGACCGGGGGACGTCTGCACTACGACGTGGACGGCGCCCTCGCCGCCCGCGGCACGGTGCACGAGCCGTTGCTGGAACGCCTGCTCGCGGAGCCGTACTACGCGCTGCCCGCGCCCAAGACCACCGGCAAGGAGCTCTTCCACCTCGGCCATCTGCGCGACGCGCTGACCGGGTTCGGCACGCTCACCGCCGAGGACGTCATCGCGACCCTCACCCGGCTCACCGCCCGTACGGTCGCCGACGCGGTGCGCTCGGTGGATGCCACGGAGGTGATCGCGTCCGGCGGCGGCACCCGCAATCCGGCGCTGATGGCGATGCTGGGCGCAGAGTTGCCAGGAGTGCCCGTGCGCACGTCCGACGCTCTGGGCCTGCCCGCGGCCGCCAAGGAGGCGTACGCCTTCGCCGTGCTGGGTTTCCTGACCCTGCACGGGCTCACGGGCACCGATCCGGTGAGCACCGGGGCCCGGCATCCGAGTGTGCTCGGCTCGATCACGCCGGGGCGCGGCGGGCTGCGGCTGCCGCCGAGGGCGGGAGCGGCGCCGGTGCGACTGGTCCTGGCATGACATCCGCCGGTCGTGACAGGACACCCGGCGGCGCTTCCGGGGCGTTCTTGAAACGAATCTTCCGGATCCCTCTCATCCGCCTTTCACCCACGGCTCATACGGTGGGTCCATGACGCAGGTGACTCCTCCCGGTTGGTATCCCGACCCGGGGCAGACAAGTGACAGTCCCGCCACCGAACGCTGGTGGGACGGCAAGACATGGACGGACCAGACCCGCCCCGTCGGGTCCGCCGCCGCATGGGGTCCCCCGACGCACCCGCCGGCCGCCGGAGCGTATCCGGCGCTCGCTCCGGGCGCCCCGCGGCGCGGACTGCGCACCGGCATAG
>NZ_JBEYFS010000349.1:0-8174 GCF_040634475.1 Streptomyces sp. NPDC007095 | reverse complement strand
ACCGTCCGGTCATTCTGTTCGACAACACAGGCGTCGCAAGCTCCAGTGGCCAGACCCCGGACACCGTGGAAGCGCAGGCCGATGACGCGGCGGCGTTCATCCAGGCGCTGGGCCTGACCCGCGTCGACATCCTCGGCTTCTCCATCGCCGGCTATGTCGCGCAGGCCCTCGCACTCCGCCACCGCGAACTGGTCCGCAGGCTCGTTCTCGCCGGCACCAAGCCCCGAGCCGGCGACGATACGGACCGGCACCCCGACGTGAACGATGTCGCCACCCGGCATGAAGTGCTGACTCTCGACGACTTCCGGTTCCTCTTCTTCGAACCCACACCGACCAGCCAGGCCGCCGGTGAAAGGTTCTGGGAGCGTCGCCACCAGCGCACCACCGACGTGGACCCGCCGATGTCCCGGCAGACCATGCAGGCGCAGACATCCGCGATCGTCGATTGGAAGCGCCCGCACGGCGAGCCCTTCGCCGAGCTTCGGACGATCACTCAACCGACCCTGGTGGTCAACGGCCGACGCGATGTCATGGTCCCCACCATCAACTCCTACCACCTGGCCCAGCACATCCCCGGCGCCCAGCTCATCGTCTACCCCGACTCCGGCCACGCCTCGCTGTTCCAGTACCCGGATCCGGCACCAGATCGCCTCCCGGGCGGTGGTGATCGCCACCGGCGTCACCGAGGACGGCGGCCGGGAGGTCCTCGGCGTGATGGTCGGGGACAGTGAAACCGAGGCATTCTGGACGAGTTCCTGCGTCACCTGCGTGAACGTGGCCTCGGCGGGGTCCGTCTGGTCATCGCCGACCACCACAGCGGCCTGGCCGCCGCGATCCGCAAGGTGATGATCGGCGCCGCCTACCAAAGATGCAGGGTCCACTTCCTCCGGAACGTCTTCGGCGTGATCCCGAAGGACGCCGGTGAGATGGTCGCCGCGACGATCCGCACGATCTTCGCCCAGCCCGGCCAGACTGCGGTCAGGGCCCAGGTCGACACCGTCGCCGACATGTTCGGCGGCCAGTTCCCCAGGGTCAAACAGATGCTGCTGGAAGCGAAGGACGACCTGACCGCGTTCGCAGTCTTCCCGGAGCGGCACTGGAAGAAGATCCAGTCGACCAACCCGCTGGAGCGGATCAACCGGGAGATCAAACGCCGCACCGACGCGTCCAGGTCTTCCCCAACGACGACGCCCTGCTCCGGCTGGTCACCGCCGTGCTCTTCGAGATGCACGACGAATGGATCGCCTTCCCTCGCCGCTACCTGCCCGAAGGCAGCATGGACCAGCTCTATCCCGAACTCCCCGAAAGCGCCCCGGCGCTGGCCAATACCCCGAACACGCCTACCAGTTGATCGCCTACACCATCACGCGGGACACGACCCGCTCTCGCCCTGGCGGTCGGTCGCCCACGTCCATGACCTGCTCATGCACACCAGCGTCCTGCAGCACCGCGACCGGCACCTCCTGCTGTTCGAACGCCGCCTGCCCGAATGGCTCGACAGCATCAAGAACCTCGAACACCGTCAGCTCCTGAACCGCTTCGCCACCTGGCACATCCTGCGCAAGCTCCGGACCACCGCCGCCAAGCGGCCCCTCGGCCCCGGGGCCGTCAAAACCGCCCGCACCCAGCTCATCCAGGCAGCCGCCTTCCTCACCTGGCTCGCCGAACGGGACTGCGCCGTCGGCGAGTGCACCCAGGCCGACCTCGACGCCTGGTTCGCCCAGGACGCCACCGCCCGCCGCGTCGTCCAAGCGTTCCTGCGCTGGAGCATGGACCACCAGGTCATGCCGCGGTTGAAAGTCCCCACGATCCGCACGGAGAACCCGGCCCCGATCAGCCAGCACCACCGCATCGCTCTAATCCGCAAGATCATGACCCGCGACGATCTCCCGCTCATGGAACGGATCGGGGCAGCCCTGATCCTCCTCTATGCCCAGCCCGTCCGTCGGCTCGTCCGGCTCACCGTCCACGATGTCCAGCACGACGGCTACCAGGTCGCGCTCCTCCTCGGCGACCCGCCCACACCGGTTCCCGAGCCCTTTGCCGAGCTATTGCTCGGCTACATACGTGACGGACGCCCGAATCGGCCAGGCGGCATTCTTCCCGCCAGCGACTGGCTCTTCCCCGGACGCCGGGCCGGACAGCCCATGGACCCCGCCACCCTCGGCAAGCGGCTGACCACCGCAGGAGTCCCCACCCTCCACGGCCGGACCGCCACCCTGCGGCAACTCGTCCTCCAGGCGCCGCCCTCGGTCGTTGCGGGGATGCTCGGCTATCACGCCGTTCACACCGAGGCCGTGGCCGCGCAGGCCGGAGGCACCTGGAAGAAGTACCTCCCGGCGACCACGCGCGCTGAAGCAGTCATCTCCTTGGAACTACGCGTCAGGCGAACGGCCCCTCCTCCAAGGAGACCTCATCCCACAGTGGTGACCATGCTGAACCGAGTAGCCGTACTGTCCGACATTCACGGAGTCCTGCCCGCCCTGGAGGCCGTGCTCGCCGAACCAGAGGTGAGTGCCGCCGATCGCATCGTGCTCACCGGCGACATCACCGCCGGTCCGCAACCGACCCAGGTCCTCGACCGACTGACCTCTCTCGGCGACCGCGTCGTCTGGATCAGCGGCAACGCCGACCGTGAACTCCTCGAATACCGCCGCGGCCAACGCGACTCGATCCCCGATCCGATCGCTCCTTGGGCCGCCGAACAACTACGCGAAGACCACATCGACCTTCTCGGCCAGCTGCCGCAATCACGCTCTCTGCCAGTACACGGCCTGGGAAAGGTGCTGTTCTGTCACGCCACCCCTCGGGACGATGAAGAGGTCGTTCTGGTCGACTCACGCCTCGACCGTTGGCGAGAAGTCCTCAGCGGGCTTGACACCGACATCCGCACGGTGGTCTGCGGGCACACACACATGCCGTTCGTCCGCCTCGCCCACGGCCGACTTGTGATCAACCCCGGCAGCATCGGCATGCCCTACGGACGGGCCGGCGCCCACTGGGCGCTCCTGGGCCCCGGCGTCGAACTACGCTCCACAGCCTTCGACATCGAGGCAGCCATCACCCAGGTCACCCAGGACTCCTCATACCCTGAAATCGCCGAGTGGGCCGACTACTTCCTCCACACGCGAGCAACCGACGCAGACGCTCTCGAAGCCTTCGCCCCTCGGGACGGACACAGTCACGCACCGTGACATTGTGCGCCCATCAATGGCCGCACACCCCAGAATTCCGACTACTCGATCAACGACTCATACCAGTATCATGCCCCAACCCGCCACATCATCGGTGAACACGGGGCCGTACCGGTCGGCGCTGATCTCATGCACCCGCTTAGCCAGCAGCTGTGCACCCTCCTCGTCGGCATCAGAGGACCGCTCGCCACCTTGCCGCGCACCAGCCGAGTTACAGAACGTCACGGATCAAGAGGAAGCACAACAGCTTCTTAGCTTGTTCTTTATGGTGTGAGTCGGTTTCGTTCGGTGATGCTCTCGGGTCGTTTCACGGTCTTGCCCACGTCGTAGTGGGTGGCGGGCCGCCGGTTCTTCGAGCCAAGTGGCCGTCCCGGGCCGGGTGTTGAGGGTTTTGGTGCACGGGCCGGGCAGTGCAGGTGCGGGCGGAGGTTCCGAAACCCCCGGCGGACTCGGGCCGGGGTGAGCCGGCCGGGCTCGGCGGGCTTCTCCCACGGCCGCCGCAGGTCGGCGGTTGCCCCGCGCAGGAGGCGGATCTGGGTGTGCGCGGCGATGATCAGCCAGGTCCAGCGCTCGCCGGCCTCGGGGGTTCGCAGCCTCGGACGGGTCCAGCCGAGGGTCTGTTTCATCAGCCTGAAGAGGTGCTCGATGTCGAACCTGCGCAGAAACGCCTGCCAGCGCACGTCGACGTCCTCGCTGTCCAGGCCGGTGGCGGACGACCAGAGCCAGAGCGGGAGCGGGTCGCCTCCGCCGGGCAGGCGGTCGACCTGGAGGCGGATCAACGTGCCTTCGATGATGGGGAGTTCGCCGGTGTGATCGATCCAGGCGGAGCGGGTGGTCAGGCGGGGGTGGATGCGGTCCCAGGCCATCGCGTGGGTGGTGCCGTACCGGTCGGTGACCTGCGTCGTGGCCGCGTCCGGCTCACCCCAGGTGTCCGGCTTGGCGAAGCGGAACTCCTTGCCGTGCTTCGGCGGTCGCCCGCCCTGGGGATAGGCCAGGGCGTACTCCTTGAGCGTGGGCGTCGGCCGTCGCATGACGCGGTCGGAGCGCATCCGTCCGAGTACTTCGACCGGGAGGCCGGTCAGGAGGTGGGCCATGCGCGGGGCGTCGTAGCCGGCGTCGAAGACGATGAGGATGTTGCGGTCGCCGGCGTGCCAGCGGCCCATCTCGATCAGGTCCTCGACCACACGGCGGAGCTGGGCGGCGGTGACCTCGGCGACGTCGTCCTCGGGGCCGAGACGGACGGCGTCCAGGAGCTGGCACCAGGACGTCCGGCCCGATTCGAGGGCGGCGACGAAGGAGTACGGCCAGCCGGGGATGAACTGGTCCGAGGACCGTCCGCTGCGACCGTAGACGTGGCAGAACAGGCGGTCCGCGCTGGTCGGCGCGTCGGGGCGGAGCCAGTTGCTGACGTCGACCGCCAGGACCAGGCGGCCGTCGGCGGCCTGCGGCATCGGCAGGCCGGCCAGCACCTGCCGCAGCCGGGGCACGTCCACGTTCCCGCAGTTCAGCGCCTCGTACATCGCGCCGTGCCCGCGCCGGTGCTCGGCCACCAGCGTCAGGTCCACCGGCGAGGTCACCGGCCCGTCCGCGCACAGCAACGCGTCCGTGAGGTCGAACAGTTCGTTCCCGCGCGCGGTCAGACAGTCGAATAAGTCCTCCCGGAAGCGTGACGCTTGCGCGAACGCCTCCGCCGGAACAGCATCAGGCAGCAGACTCACCTTCACGGCCTTCGTACTGGTCAAGTGCCTCTTTGGTCGGAGCACATGATCGTGCGGAGGCCGCCCGCACGTCCGCCGAACAGCGGAAGCAGAGATCAAGTTCGAGTGCCGTTCGGACGCTGGTAAGCAGGTCAGGCGGCAACCAGTGAGGCGTGGATCCGGCTGACGGCACGCAGGATCTCGTCTCGGTTCTTCGCCCTCTTGATCCATGCCGGAAGACGGGCCACCAAGGTCATCTTCTGTCCGGTGTCGTACCAGGGCGCTCGTTCCCGCAGCGACGCCTGGACGAAACGACGGATCAAGTCGAGATGTTCGAGGTTGTACGCCCACAACCACCCGTGCCGGGTCTCGACCTGGAGCCACAGCGGCATACCGAAGTACGGATCCGTCGCTGGTTGAGCTGTGCGGGCAGAGAGCGTGACAAGGCGGCCGCTCCACACCCGCGACAGTCCGCAGCCATGACAGACCAGGCGCCGCGGCGTGAACAGAATCCGCCCCCCAGGACTGGCGTCTTCGGGCGCCGGAACGACACGGGCGGCCTTCTCACAACCGGGGCACCGCACCATGATCAAGGTGATGAAGTCGTACTCGGTGCTGCGCGGGTCCCGGAACCGAGCAGAGAACGTGGCCATGCGGTGAGTATGCAACTGCCTTGCAGAACAGCGCATCCCGATTCGACCGCTCATGCTCAGGCCCGCCAGCCACCCTGCCAGGGCCAGACGGAGGTTAAAGAACAAGCTTAGCCCGGGATCTGCGCACGTACTTCGACTTTCTGTGGTTCGCGCGAGGCCAGCGTGACTGGCGCGACGCGTCCATGGATGACCGGGCGGCGTACGAGTGGTGGCGTCGTCGCGACGAGCGTGGACCTCGTCTGTAAGACACGAGCTGGGACCGGGAGGTGTCCACGGTCAACGGGCCCACGGAACCGCCGCGACGGGTGGAGGAGCTGCGGGTGCGTCACCTGGAGCGGTACCTGATGTCGACGCGGCAGACGTGCGGGGAGAAGTCAGCCCGCCGGAACCTGTACGAGGAGGCCATCCGCCAGCTGACCCTCGAAAACGACGCCCTGCGCAGCGGCGGCACCGTTCTTCCACTGCCTACCGCAGCACGCCCGCGCCGTCCTGAATCCGACACCGCCCCCGGGAGGCGTCTGGCGTGCGAAGGGACGCTGGGCGTGGCGCGCAGCCAACTACCGATGATCAACTGTTCATCAAGCCGTGCGTGCCGGCGGCATCCCGGCTCCCGCCCTTGTCGCGTCGGTGCCCCAGCTGGCCAGCAGTCGTAGTGCCTCCGCCGACGGGGAACCGGGTTCGGCGTGGTACGTCACCAGCATCCGTTCGTGGGCGTCGGCCTGGTGGAACGACTCGAGGCGGAGGTCGAGTTCGCCGACGAGCGGGTGGTGCAGGCGCTGGATGCCGTGGCACTTCTCCTTGACGTCGTGGGTGGCCCACAGCCGCCTGAACTCCTCGCTCTTCACGGAGAGTTCGCCCACCAGAGCGGACAGCCGGGGGTCGTCCGGATGGGAGCCGGCGTCCATGCGCAGCTGAGAGACGACGTCGTTCGCTTTGTGCTCCCAGTCCACGAACAGGTCGCGGTACTCGGGCCTCAGGAACACCAGCCGCGCCCAGTTCCGCTCGTGCGCCGGCAGCTCGACCCAGTCGCCGAAGACCGCCGCGGCCATCCGGTTCCAGGCGAGGATGTCCGAGCGCCGCCCCACGAGGATCGCCGGGACGCCGTCCATGGTGTCCAGCAGCGTCCGCAGGGGGCCCCGCACCTGCTGGGTGCGGCCGGCCGGCTTCTTCTTGTGCTGTTTCGGCTTCGCCAGGTGCGTGAGGTGGGCGTGCTCGGCGTCGCTCAGCCGCAGCGCGCGGGCGATGGCGTCGAGGATCTCCGCCGACACGTGCCGCCCGTTGCCCTGCTCCAGCCGCGTGTAATAGGCCACCGACACTCCGGCCAGCTGCGCCAGCTCCTCGCGGCGCAGCCCCGGCACCCGCCGGTACCGTCCGAAGTCCGGCAGGCCCACGTCCTCCGGCTTCAGCCGGGCCCGCCGGGTGCGCAGGAACTCGCTGAGCTCGGCACGCGGGTCCAGCGCGCCGGCGGCGGGCTCGTGCACCGGTTCGAGGTATTCGTCCATGCCTCGAGTATCCACGGCCGGACGCACACCAGCCTGACCCAGCCAGTGGTAGGCATCGCGGGCATACGCAAAGCCGTGACCTGGGTGAATACCGGATCGTCCAGCACGCTCGGACCGTGCCCGGCTGGAAGGCAGCCGGGGCGTGGCTTGCATCAAGAACGGAGCACACCCCATGACCGCAACACAGGGGACCGAGTCGAGGACGCACCAGAGCGAAACGGCCGCGGAGGTGGTGGGCCGCCTTCGTGCGACGTTCAACGCCGGCGTCACCCGCGGACTGGACTGGCGCGTCAACCAGCTGCAGCGGCTGCGGGCCCTGCTGGTCGAGAACGAGCAGGAGCTGATCGAAGCGCTCTGGGCGGACCTGCGGAAGAACCCCGCCGAGGCGAAGACGCAGGAGATCGACTTCACTGTCGCCGACATCGACGAGACGCTGGCGAATCTGGAGAGCTGGCTTCAGCCTCGCCCGGTGGAGGTTCCCGCCCACTTCGGTCCCACGACCACGGCCTACACCACGTACGACCCGCTCGGGGTCGTCCTGGTGATCGCTCCCTGGAATTTCCCGCTGCACCTTCTCATCGACCCCATCATCGGCGCACTGGCCGCCGGAAACACCGTGGTGGCCAAGCCGAGCGAGATCTCGGTGCACACCTCGGCGGTCGCTTCACGCCTGCTGCGAGAGTACTTCGACCCTGACGTGCTCACCGTGGTCGAGGGGGGCGCCGAGGAGACCAAGGCCCTCCTGGCACAGCGCTTCGACCACATCTTCTACACCGGCAACGGCACCGTCGGCCGGATCGTCATGGCCGCAGCCGCCAAGAACCTCACTCCCGTCACGCTCGAACTCGGAGGCAAGTCGCCGGTCTTCGTGGCGCCCGACGCCGATGTGGAGGAGACCGCCAAGCGGCTGGTGGGCGCCAAGTTCGGCAACGCCGGTCAGCAGTGCATAGCCCCCGACTATGTTCTGGCCGATCCTGCGACCGCTGCCGCACTGGTTCCCGCCCTGCGTGCGGCGGTCGAAGCTCAGTTCGGCACCAGCCCGCAGACCGCGGCCGACTTCGGCCGGATCATCAACGAGCGGCATTTCGACCGGCTCACGCGGCTGTTGGATTCCGGCCGGGCGGCGGT
>NZ_JBEYFS010000348.1:0-8178 GCF_040634475.1 Streptomyces sp. NPDC007095 | reverse complement strand
GCTCGCGCTGGCCGCGGGGGCGTTGAGCCTGGCGCGGATGGCGCCGGAGTCGGTGGTCGGCGGCGGGAGCGGGAACACGGAGGCCGAGCCGAGGCCCGGGGTCGCCACGGACGAGGCGATCGACGCCGCGCCGACGGTGTGGGCCGCGCCCTCCGCGCATCCCGCGTCCGCGACCACCGCGAGGGGCGGGGCGAGCGCGACCCCGGCCCCGGGCACGAGCCCCGCGGCCACGGCACCGTCGACGGCCGCCGCACCCTCATCGACGGCGACGATCCCGTCCGCCCGGGCGAGCGCCCCCGTGGGGAGCGTGCCGGACACGACCGGCATCCCGACCGCGCCCGTCGTCCTGCCGTCGCAGTCACACACACAGCAGCAGCCGGCCCCGAGCCCCACCACCCACGCCCCGACCCCGACGCCCGGGCAGAACCCGCCGGGTCTGTGCGTGCCGATCGTCGGCATCTGTGTGAACGATCTGGCGGGACCCGCCGGAGGTCATTGAGGGAAACGGGGCCTACGGCTGGTCGCCGTTCCGGCGGGCCAGCAGCCAGGGTTCGACCACGCCGAGGCCGCGGACGGGGCGCTGCCACATCGGCTGGAGCGCGAATCGGTAGACGGGCGGCTCCTCGCCCTCCTTCTCCGCGGCGGCCGCGGCCTCGGCGGCCTCCGCCTCGGAGGCGGGCGCGTCCCCGGTGCGGATCAGTTCCTCCGCGAAGGCGCCGTCCACCAGCACGGCATCCCGTGGCGCTATCGACGTGAGCCGCGAGGCGAGGTTCACCGTCGTACCGAAGACGTCGCCCATGCGGGTCGTCACGGTGCCGAAGGCGATGCCGACGCGCAGCTCCGGCATCGTCTCGTCGTTGGCCATCGTCTCGATGAGGCGCAGGGCGATCTCGGCGGCGATCCCGGCGTCGTCCGCGGCGTACAGCACCTCGTCACCGAGGGTCTTGATGAGGCGCCCCCCGTGCGCGGCCACCAGGTCGGCCGCGGTGGTCTCGAAGGCCTCGACGAGCTCGCCGAGTTCCTCTTCCTCCATCCGGCGCGTCAGCCGCGTGAAGCCGACGAGGTCCGCGAAACCGACGGCGAGGCGGCGGTCGACCATCTCCTCGTCGTCACCGGCCTGGACGACCCGGCCGGTCGCGGCGGCGAGCTGGCGCCGCCAGACGTAGACGATGAACTCCTCCAGCTCGGGCAGGAGCAGCTCGATCAGGGGGTAGGTGACCTCGGTGCGCGTCATGCCCGGCTCGGGAGGCTCGGTCAGGCCCTCCAGGAAGGAGTCGATCTGCCATTCGGCCAGGCGGGCCGTGGTCTGCCCGGTGGAGCGGGCGACCTGGACCGCCATCGCCTCGCTCAGCAGGCCCGCCTCGACGAGACCGGCGAGGCGCCGCAGCGCCAGCACGTCGGCCTCGGTCAGCGCCTTGGCCTGGCCGATGTCGGCGAAGCCCATGGCCCGCCAGAAACGGGAGGCCAGTTCCATGGAGACGCCTGCGCTGCGGGCGGCCTGGAAGGGGGTGTAGCGGCGCTCGGCGCCGAGGATGAGCGTTTCGAGGCGCAGTGCGAGGGGGTCCTCGCCGGAGTCGACAGACTCCTCGTCGATCCGGTTCTGCGCCTCCAAGCGGCTCTGCCCGTCCATCCGCCCGGTCGTCTCGCCGGTCGGCCCGGCGGTCGTCTCGCCGGCCATGTCACCGTTCGTGTCGACGCGTGCGGGCGCCGGGTCGGTGACCGGCCCGGCGGTACGCCCCGGCTCACCGTCGGGGGCGGGGTGTGCACCCGTGCCGGAGCCCGTGTCGTCGACGGTCACGCCTGCTGCCCTTCCGATCTGCCGTGGTCAGGTATCGACCGCGCTCAACTCTACGGCAGGTGTGCGCTGGCTCACTCCTGACTCGTACGCCCGGCCGGAGCTCGGCACCACGATCGGTTCCGGGCTCCACAGCTGAGTACGGTCTGCCGACCTCCTCGGCTCACGCCGGCCGCAGATGGACGATGTCCCCCGCTCCCACCGGCTGCTGTACGCCCTCCTCCGTGGCCAGGACCAGACGCCCGTCCCCGTCGACCGCCACCGCTTCCCCGGTGATCGACGTGCCGCCGGGCAGTTCGGCCCGCACCACCCTTCCGAGGGTCGCGCATCCCGCGGCATACGTCTCCTGGAGACCGGAGGCGGCGGGGTCGCCGCCCGCGGCCCGCCACTTCTCGTACCACTGCTCCAGGGATCGCAGGACGGCCCGCAGCACGGTGTCACGGTCCGTGGTCGTGGCGCCCGCGAGGGCGAGAGAGCCCGCGCCGGGCACGGGGAGTTCGTCCTCGCGCAGGGTGACGTTGATGCCGATGCCGACGACGACCGCGTCGTTCCCGGCGCGCTCGGCGAGGATGCCGCCCGTCTTGCGCTCCTCGCCGTCCACGGTGACCAGCAGGTCGTTGGGCCACTTGAGTGCCGTGTCGACGCCCGCCACCCGGGACAGGCCCGTGGCCACCGCGACCCCGGTGAGCAGCGGCAGCCAGCCCCAGCGTTCGACGGGAACCCCGGTGGGCCTCAGCAGCACGGAGAAGAACAGGCCCGAGCGGGCCGGTGCGGTCCACTGGCGGTCCAGGCGGCCCCGCCCGGCGTTCTGTTCCTCGGCGACGAGGACGACGCCCTCGTGGGTCTTCTCGTCCGTGGCGAGGGCCACGAGGTCGGAGTTGGTGGACCCGGTGCGCTGCACCACGTCCACCTCGGACCACAGTCCACCGTCCCGCACCAGCGCCCGGCGCAGAGCGGCGGCGTTGAGGGGCGGCCGGCCGAGGTCGGACCAGCGGCCCGACCTCGGCTCATCGGGCCCGTCGGACGGGTTTCCTTGTGCACCTGGTGGCGTCGTCATGCAACCCACCCTAGGTTTGACATCCTCCGGCCCGGGACAAGGGCACGGATTCCAGCCCCGACGGGCTGACGTTCACGGGCGCTCGATCACTTTCGTGATGTCACCCCTCCGACGTGTCCCGCCGCGACACAGCGTTCGTACAGCTGGTCACGGCCTCCACGCCGCTGGATCGGGAGACCTCGTTCTCCCGCTGAAAAGGGGGGAGGAGTGTGGTAAACGCCGCACTGCCGAACGGTAGGCACGCCACTACGCTACGGATGAGTAGCAAGCCCCCCTTCTGAGCACCTCACCCTCACGTCCCCCTAGAGCAGGCAGGGAGCCGCACCCCGATGTCCGAGCCGGAAGAGCTGCACCACCCCGACATCCACACGACCGCGGGCAAACTCGCGGACCTGCGGCGCCGCGTCCAGGAAGCGACGCACGCCGGCTCGGCACGCGCTGTCGAAAAGCAGCACGCCAAGGGCAAGCTGACGGCCCGTGAGCGGATCGAGCTGCTGATCGACGAGGGCTCGTTCGTCGAGCTGGACGAGTTCGCGCAGCACCGCTCGACCGACTTCGGCATGGAGAACAACCGGCCCTACGGCGACGGTGTCGTCACCGGCTACGGCATGGTCGACGGCCGCCCGGTCGCCGTCTTCTCCCAGGACTTCACCGTCTTCGGCGGCGCCCTGGGCGAGGTCTTCGGCCAGAAGATCATGAAGGTGATGGACTTCGCGCTGAAGACCGGCTGTCCGGTCATCGGCATCAACGACTCCGGCGGCGCCCGCATCCAGGAAGGCGTCAGCGCGCTCGGCATGTACGGCGAGATCTTCCGCCGCAACACCCACGCCTCCGGCGTCATCCCGCAGATCTCGCTCGTCGTCGGCCCCTGCGCGGGCGGCGCGGTGTACTCCCCCGCGATCACCGACTTCACGATCATGGTCGACCAGACCTCGCACATGTTCATCACGGGCCCGGACGTCATCAAGACGGTGACGGGCGAGGACGTCGGCTTCGAGGAGCTCGGCGGCGCGCGCACCCACAACGCGGTGTCGGGTGTGGCCCACCACATGGCGGGCGACGAGAAGGACGCCATCGAGTACGTCAAGCAGCTGCTGTCGTACCTGCCGTCCAACAACCTCAGCGAACCCCCGGTCTTCCCCGAGGAGGCGGACCTCGCCCTCACGGACGAGGACCGCGAGCTGGACGTGATCGTCCCGGACAGCGCGAACCAGCCGTACGACATGCACGCGGTGATCGAACACGTCCTGGACGACGCCGAGTTCTTCGAGACCCAGGCACTGTTCGCACCGAACATCCTCACCGGCTTCGGACGGGTCGAAGGCCGCCCGGTGGGCATCGTCGCCAACCAGCCGATGCAGTTCGCCGGCTGCCTGGACATCGACGCGTCCGAGAAGGCGGCCCGCTTCGTGCGCACCTGCGACGCCTTCAACGTCCCCGTCATCACCTTCGTGGACGTCCCCGGCTTCCTCCCGGGCGTCGACCAGGAGCACACCGGCATCATCCGCCGCGGCGCCAAACTGATCTACGCCTACGCCGAGGCGACCGTCCCGCTCATCACGGTCATCACCCGCAAGGCCTTCGGCGGCGCCTACGACGTCATGGGCTCCAAGCACCTCGGCGCCGACCTCAACCTCGCCTGGCCCACCGCCCAGATCGCCGTGATGGGCGCGCAGGGCGCGGTGAACATCCTGCACCGCCGCACCATCGCCGACGCCGAGAACACCGGAAATGCCGACGCCACCCGGGCCCGCCTGATCCAGGAGTACGAGGACACCCTCCTCAACCCCTACACAGCGGCCGAGCGCGGCTACATCGACGCGGTGATCATGCCCTCCGACACCCGCTCCCACGTCGTACGGGGCCTGCGTCAGCTGCGCACGAAGCGGGAATCACTCCCCCCGAAGAAGCACGGCAACATCCCGCTCTAGAACCCCGGACCCTTGGGAGCAGACATGACGATCAAGGTCGTACGGGGCAATCCGACCCCGGAGGAGCTGGCCGCCGCCCTGGCGGTGGTCCGAGCGCGCGCCGCGGCGGCGACCACCACGCCGCCCGGCGCGCCCGGCGCCCGGGACTCCTGGTCGGACCCGTCCCGCACAGCCGGCCGGCACCTGCCCCAGCCGGGCCCCACGGCCTGGACGCGCACGTACTGGCCTGCCTAGAAGCACCCCGCCACCTCCTCGGCCATCACCCCGTACCCGGCGTCATTGGGATGCAGGTGATCGCCGAAGTCGTACACACCCCGTAGCCGATCCGGATCGCCCGGATCGGCCAACACCTCGTTGAGATCCACCACCGCGTCCCACTCCCCCGCCCCGAGAATCCACCCGTTCACCTCACGGCTCACCTTCGCCGCCCGCTCACCCCAGTGATCGGACCCCCCGAAGGGCAGCAGCGTCGCCCCGATCGCCCGCAGCCCCCGCCCACGCGCCTGTCGTATCAACTCCCGGTACCCGTCGATGAGTTCATCGGCCTCCAGCACCGGCGCGGGCTTGTACGTCGGCTGTTCGCCCGTCTCGCTGAACCCGATGTCGTTGAGCCCCAGCAGCACGACGACCGCCTCGACCCCGGCCTGTTCGAGAACGTCCCGCCCGAACCGCCGGACGCCCTTCTCCCCGTACCAGGCGGAGTCGTTCAGCAGCAGGTTCCCGCCGATGCCCGCGCCCAGAACGGGCCGCCCCGTGCGCTCGGCGAGCGCGTCCGACCAGCGGCGGTTCGCGCCCGGCGTCGAGCCGAACCCGTCCACGATGGAGTCCCCGAAGAGCACGACACCGTCCGTACGGCCCGCGTCGACCTCGACTGCCGACAGGAAGTACCAGGACTCGCTCGTCTCGCCGAATCCGTCGCCGTCGAGGTCGTCGAGGCGGTCCCCTTCGCCCCGGTGGCTCGTCGCGAAGGCCTGGGCATGGAAGGTCGCGGGCCCGGTGACGGCGTCGAGGTACAAGGTGACGGTCACGGACTCCAGGGCCTCCACCACGAGTTCGGCGGGGTCGCTGGCGACCTGTCCGCGCGCCGGGATCTCGACACCCCCGGCCCCCTCGAAGGTGAGCCGCCGCAGCGAGCCGGGCTCGACACCGGCCCCCGCGCCCGCACGGGCCACGGTGGCCCCGGCGATCCGCAGCGGCGAGGTGCCGTACGCGTTCGACAGCCGTATACGAACCCGGCCGCCACCCGCCCCGATGCGGACGACCTGGCGCAGGGACTGACGCCAGAAACCCTCCTGGGACCAGTTGGGGGTGAAGCCCACGGCGGGGAGCTGGGGCGATGCGGTCCAGGCGGTGGTGAACACGGCGACTGCCTCCCTAAAAGGGACCAGAGTTCCTTTAGTGAATGCCATGACCGTAGCAGGCGGACACGCATTAAAGGAACCCTGGACCCGTTTAATCGGGTCCAGGGCAAGTTGAGTATGCGTACTCAGGCGGTCGGCGCCCTCGCCGCCGCACGATCGGAGGCATGCTGTGGTCCGACCCGGAGAACGAGCCGCCCAAGGAACTTCGCGACATGCAGGAGATGCTGCGGCGGCTCGGCCTTCTCATGGCGTTGGCCATGCTGCTCGCGATGATCGTCCTCGGCGTGATGTGATCGGCGTGGTGTGATCAGCGTGACGTGGACGTGGCGTGATCGGCGTGACGTGGACGTGGCGTGATCAGCGTGACGTGATGGACGTGACGTGATGGACGTGATGCGAGACGGGGCGACAGGGGGCGACACGCCCACGCCGATACCCTGACGGCATGACTGATCAGCCGCGCCGCCGCCTCGTGCTCGCCTCGCAGTCCCCCGCACGGCTCGGCCTGCTGCGCCAGGCCGGACTCGACCCCGAGGTCATCGTGAGCGGCGTCGACGAGGACGCCGTCTCCGCCCCGACCCCCGCCGAACTCGCGCTCGCCCTGGCCGAGGCCAAGGCCTCCGTCGTGGCCGCCCGGACCGAGGTCCAGGGCGCCCTGGTGATCGGCTGCGACTCGGTCCTCGACCTGGACGGCGAGGCGCTGGGCAAGCCCGCGGACGCCGAGGAGGCCACCGCCCGCTGGAAGGCGATGCGCGGCCGGGCCGGCACCCTCCAGACGGGGCACTGCGTCTACGACACAGCCGCCAAGCGCTACGCGTCGGGGACCGCGTCCACGGTGGTCCGCTTCGGCGACCCGACCGACGCCGAGATCGCCGCCTACGTCGCCTCGGGCGAGCCGCTCCACGTCGCCGGGGCCTTCACGCTCGACGGCCGCTCGGCCCCGTTCATCGAGGGCATCGACGGCGACCACGGCAACGTCATCGGCATCTCCCTGCCGCTGGTGCGCCGCCTGCTGGCCGAACTGGGTGTGTCCATCACGGAGTTGTGGACCCCGCGGGAGAAGTGATCAGGACGCGCTCGGTGTCGGGGGCGCCGTGACCGGGGATCCCCCGGTACCGCCGTTCGTTCCGCCGTTCGTGCCCCCGTTGCCGTCCTCGCCGCCCGCGCCGTCGCCCGGCGTGGCGTCGGCGGGACCCGCCCCGCGGTCGAAGGCCAACAGAGTGAACACGATCAGCCCGAGCGCCACCATCATGAACACGAACGCGCCCCAGCCCACCAGACCCACCGTGAACGCGCCGAGCAGACCGTGCACCACTGCGGCACTGATCAGCAGGATGCGGCCGAAGAGACCAGGGGCGCGGTCGCGCACCGCGACGAGCAGCGCGGCGACGCCGCACAGCGCGAAGTAGAGGCCGAAGACCAGCCCCCCGACCTTGGACGAGACGGACATCATGTCCGAGTCGAGACCCGCCAGGGACATGTCCTGGCGGTCGACGACCACGCCGAGGAACCAGTTCAGCAGCGCGATGCCGATCGCCTCCATGAAGAGCACGATCGCCGCCACCCACGCCACCGGTCTACGCACCACCGGTCCCCACCCACTTCCGAGTGCTGTTACCCCAAGTATGTTCGAGACCTCCCGAACGCTACTAACGGGTAAACGCCGGGACAAGGGTTCGGCCGCGGGCAAAGAATCGTTGGGCCATTCGTAGGGACTCCACAAAGAAACGCTGTGCGTCGCAGCACGGCCGCACAGAGACCTTGGCCACACAGGAGGGCTAGGGTTCAGCCAAGGATTCCTGCGTACCGCGGTGTGACAAGGGATCTCGCGGGTCGAGCGAGCCTCGAATCACGCTCCGTGTGGGCAAGCTCACCATTGGGGACGGGTCGAAAGGTCGTGTCGGCAGTCCCTAAACTCGGCTTGTTTCAAGGAGGGAGCCATCGTGCGCAAGGTGCTCATCGCCAACCGTGGCGAAATCGCTGTCCGCGTGGCCCGGGCGTGCCGGGATGCCGGGATCGCGAGCGTTGCCGTGT
>NZ_JBEYFS010000347.1:0-8225 GCF_040634475.1 Streptomyces sp. NPDC007095 | reverse complement strand
CTTCCTCCGCGGGGGGGGGGAGGCCCCCCAGGACCCGCGCCCCTCCAGCCCCGGACGACCGAGGCTGTCAGGGGCGCGGCGAACTGCGCGACCAGCCCCCACCCACCCGCACCGAACGACTGCTGCCGGACGGGGAATCGGGGCGCGACCCCTACAGGGTGGACGCCGCTCTGGCTACGTCGGCGGCGAAGGTCGAGACCTCGGAGTACACCCCGGGATACCCCGGCTCAGCACAGCCCTGCCCCCAACTGACGATCCCGACCTGGATGAACGCCCCCGAGTCGTCCTTGCGGAACATCGGCCCGCCGGAGTCGCCCTGGCACGTGTCGACCCCACCCTGCTGCACGAACCCGGCGCAGATCTCGTCACCGGGCACGAGATCGCTGCCGTACGCCTGCTGGCAGGTGGCGTCGCTGACGAAGGGGACGGTGGCCTTGAGGAGGTAGCGCTGCTGGGCGCCGCCTTCGCGCGCGGCGCCCCACCCGGCGATGGTGAAGTTGCCGTTGTTGTACGCGGTGGTGGTGGCGATCTTCAGTGTGGGCTGGTTGACGGGCGCGGCGAGCTTGATCAGCGCCCAGTCCTTGCCCTTGCCGTTGTAGCCGGGCGCCTGCAGCACCTTGGTCGACTTGACCTTGATCGCGCTGCTGCTCTGCAGGTCGACGACGCCGGCGGTGGCGGTGATGGAGGTGTTGTTGCCGGAGCCGTTCACACAGTGGGCGGCGGTGAGGACGATCTGCTGGGTGTAGAGCGCGCCGCCGCAGCCCATGGAGAGCCGGACCATGAACGGGAACTCTCCCTGCGCCGCGCGGGTGCCGCCGACGACGGGCGTGGGCGCGGCCTGCGCGGAGACGGGCTGGAGCGAGACGGTGGCGAGGGTGACGGCACCGAGGGCGAGGACTCTCTTGATGCCCGTGAACTTCTTCGGAGACTTCAAAGTGCTTCCTCTCGTGGGGGGTTGGAAGCCCGACGGGGTCACACCGTGGCCGCACGACACGACAGCCGTCACACATACCGAGTGACATGCACCCGCCAAGCCTTTGCGAATTATTTAGACACGGGAGCGCTCCGGCAAGGACCCCATTCCGGCCAGCCGCACCCAGCCACCCACCGGAACCGCGCTTAGAGTGGGAGTGCAGGAGGCCCGGCGTCTTCAGGGGGTACGGACGTGGCGAACGGCGGACCCGTCGAGCACGGCTTCCCGCATCTGGACACGGTGCGGGCATCGATCACCGCGCTCTACAAGCGGCTCTCGTACGACACCATCCACACCTTCGCGACCAGCGTGGCCCCCGCCGACGTGGCCTTCGGCGACATCGACGACCTGCATCTGGGCGCGCAGCGCGTGGCCCGCGAGTTGGTACACCACTACCACCTCCCGGACGCCCGGCTGATCATCGGCTTCCGCGAGATGACCCAGGCGGCCAACGTCGAACTCACGGCGGGCCCCGAGTACTTCGTCGAACTGAACGACCGCTTCCGCTCCCACCGCCAGGACATCGGCGCCGCCCTCGCCCACGAGGTGATGCACGTCTATCTGCACCGCCTCGACCTCTGCTTCCCCGGCACGCGCGACAACGAGATCCTCACGGACACCGCGGCGACCTACCTCGGCGCGGGCTGGCTGCTTCTCGACGCCTACCGGGAGGACGCGGCCACCTCGCAGAAGCTCGGCTACCTCACCCCGGAGGAGTTCGGCTACGTCCTCGCCAAACGCGCCCTGGTCTTCGGCGAGGACCCCTCGATCTGGTTCACCAGCCCGCAGGCGTACACGGCGTACACGCGGGGCATGGCGCAGGCCCGCCGTGACGAGCAGCAGCCCCCGCTGACCGCGGCGGGCTGGGCAGGCCGCCGCCGCTACGCGAAGGACCGACGGCACGCCCAGGACCAGCACACCCCGGGCTCGCACCCCGGCGTCCCCTACGCGTTCAGCCCCGACAGCCGCGGCCCCCTGCGCGTCTCCTTCCCCTGTCCGACCTGCCATCAGCGGATCCGGGTACCGGTGCGGGGCCGGGTACGGGCGCGCTGCACACTGTGCAGGACGGTGCTGGAGTGCGACACATGAGGTGAGACACAACACCCCAAAAGACTTTGCCTCTCGTGTCCTTCGCGAGCGAGGGTCGAAGGATGAGCACGAACGACCCCGCGGCACACCTCTTCACGGCTGTGCACGAGGGTGACGAGGACGCGGTGGTACGGCTGCTGCGCTCCGGTGTGAGCCCGGACGCGGTGGACGAGGACGGCCGGACGGCGCTGTATCTGGCGGCGGTGAGCGACCGGCCCGGCGTCGTACGACTGCTGCTGGCGACCGGGGCCGCGCCCGACCGGCTCAGTCAGGGCACGGACGCGCCGCTGTGCGGGGCGGCGTGCGGTGGGCACACGGAAGTCGTACGCGCCCTGCTGGCGGCCGGGGCCGCGCCGGACACGGTGGAGGAGTTCGGGTTCACGGCGCTGACGTGGGCGGTGCGGCTGGGACGGGTCGCGGTGGTGACGGAGCTCCTCGCGGCGGGCGCGGACCCGGACCGCCCGGGCCCGACCGGTGAGCCGCCGCTCGTCGCGGCCGCCCGCCGTGGCTCGCCCGGCTGTGTACGCGCCCTCCTGCGGCGCGGAGCGCGGGCGCGGTCGGCGGCGCTCGCCGAGGCCCACCGCCGGCTCACCGTCGACGTGGAGAGCGAAGTGCGCGCGGGCCTGGAAGAGACCTGGGGTCCGGGCCATCCCTCCGTCACCCACCGCTACCCGGAGGACGGCGGCATCACCGTCGAGGTCCAACTTCTCGGCCCGGCCGGGGATCCCGTCGCGAGCGACGACCAGCAGACGGGCCACGCCGCGATAGCGACCCTCCTCGAATCCGCCCTCGGCATCGCCGCGCCCGCCGCCGAACTGGCCGCCCGCGCCCTGCGCCCCGCCGACCCCGACAACGACGACTGGACCGAGGCGGCGACGGCACTGGGCCTGCGCGGCGACGAGGAGACGTTCCGGGCGGCGGTCCAGTGGTGCGCCGTCCCCGACCCCCTCCGCCAGGCCTTCGGCGCGGACGTACTGGGCCGCCTCGGCAACCCCCACGGCCTGCCGATCCTGCACACCCTCACCCGCGCGAGCGACCCCGTGATCCGCGACCGGGCCACGAGCGCGCTGGCGCGGCTGGACTCCGCCGGCCCGTAGCCCGTCCGGCCCTTGAACCCTTGAACCCTTGAACGAGGGGCCTCCAGGGCGAGACGCGCCCCTGCTCCGCCCTCCTACTCCGCCCCGTACACCGCCCCCGGAACCTCCGCCTCCGCCAACAGTTTCAGGGCCGTGTCGCCGGCCTCGGACGGGGTCCAGCGGGCGCCCTTGTCCGCGGTGGGGCCCGGGCGCCAGCCCTCCATGACGGTGATGCGGCCGCCCTCGGTCTCGAAGACACGGCCCGTGACTCCGGTGCTCGCGCTCGCGCCGAGCCAGACGACGAGGGGGGAGACGTTCTCGGGGGCCATCGCGTCGAAGGAGCCGGCGCCCGGAGCCGCCATGGTGTCCGCGAAGGTGCGTTCGGTCATCCGGGTGCGGGCCGCGGGGGCGATCGCGTTGACCTGGACGCCGTAGCGGCCCAGTTCGGCCGCGGCGACCAGGGTCAGCCCGATGATCCCGGCCTTGGCGGCGCTGTAGTTGCCCTGTCCGACCGAGCCCGACAGGCCCGCCCCGCTACTGGTGTTGACGACCCTGGCCCGGGGTGTGCGGCCTTCCTTCGCCTGCGACCGCCAGTGCGCCGCCGCGTGCTTCAGCGGCAGGAAGTGGCCCTTGAGGTGGACGCGCAGTACGGCGTCCCAGTCGTCCTCGTCGAGGTTGACGAGCATCCGGTCGCGCAGGAACCCCGCGTTGTTGACCAGGGTGTCCAGGCGCCCGTACGTCTCCAGCGCGGTGCGGACGAGGGAGGCGGCGCCGTCGGTGGTGGCGATGTCGCCGCCGTGGGCCACCGCTTGTCCGCCCGCCGCCCGGATCTCGGCCACGACCCGCGCGGCCGGGCTGTCCGGGCCGGGCGTGCCGTCGAGGCCCACCCCGAGGTCGTTCACGACGACCCGCGCCCCCTCGGCGGCGTACGCGAGCGCGTGCGCACGGCCGAGTCCGCGCCCGGCGCCCGTGACGATCACGACCCGCCCCTCGCACAGCAGCGGTCCACTCATCTCAGTCCTCCTTGTCGGACGTGCCGGGCTTGTTGGCGGTCGCCGCGTCCAGGAAGGCGGGCCGCTCGCCGCCGCCGTGGACGAGCAGCGAGGCCCCGCTGATGTACCTCGCCGCGTCCGAGGCGAGGAAGACCGCGGCCCCGCCGATGTCGGACGGGTCGGCGAGGCGGCCCAGCGGGACGGTGCGGGAGACGGCGGCGATGCCGTCCTCGCCGCCGTAGTGCAGATGGGAGAGTTCGGTGCGGACCATGCCGACGACGAGGGTGTTGACCCGGACGTCGGGAGCCCACTCGACGGCCATCGAACGGGCCAGGTTCGCAAGGCCCGCCTTGGCCGCCCCGTACGCCGCCGACCCGGGCGACGGCCGCGCCCCGCTCACGCTGCCGATCATCACGATCGATCCCCGGGCCCGCCTGAGGTGCTCGTACGCGGCGAGCGAGGCGGTCAGCGGCACGATGAGGTTCAGCTCGATCACGCGCGCGTGACGCTCGGCGTCCGCCTCCGTCAGTGGACGGTAGGGCGCGCCGCCCGCGTTGTTCACCAGCACGTCCAGCCGGGGCAGCGCGGCGAAGAAGGCGTGCACGGCGGCCGGGTCGCGGAGGTCCACGGACACGAACTCCGTGCCCTCCAGCGGTACGTCGGGGGGTCTGCGGGCACAGACCACCACGTCCGCGCCCGCCTCGACGAACGCCCGCGCGATCCCGGCCCCCACCCCACGGGTGCCGCCCGTGACGACGACGGTCCTGTCCCCGAGATCCAGGTTGTCCACAGGGCCTCCCGCCCGGATGCATTCACTGCTAGCTTCGAGAGTGCGCCTAACAAACGTTTGGTGGAATGGTCCTGAGGTGGAAAGGTAGCTGATGCGTCCATGGGTGTCTCCACCTCGTGCCCGGAAAAGGGGATTTCCGTCGTCACGGTCGACTTCCCGCCGGTGAACGCGCTGCCGGTGCGCGGCTGGTTCGACCTGGCCGGCGCCCTGCGTGCGGCGGGCCGCGATCCCGGCGTCCGGTGCGTCGTGCTGACGGCCGAGGGGCGCGGTTTCAACGCGGGCGTGGACATCAAGGAGATGCAGCGCGAGACCAGGGACAGCGGAGGCCATCGCGCGCTCATAGGGGCGAACCGCGGCTGTTTCGAGGCCTTCGCCGCGGTCTACGAGTGCGAGGTCCCCGTCGTCGCGGCGGTGCACGGCTTCTGTCTGGGCGGCGGGATCGGGCTGGTGGGGAACGCGGACGCGATCGTGGCGAGCGAGGACGCCACCTTCGGCCTGCCCGAGCTGGACCGCGGCGCCCTCGGCGCGGCCACGCATCTGGCCCGCCTGGTTCCGGGCCACCTGGTGCGCGCGCTGTACTACACCTCGCGCACGGCGACCGCCGCCGAGCTGCACGCGCACGGCTCGGTGTGGCGGGTCGTCCCGCGCGGGGAACTCCTGGGCGCCGCAATGGAGCTGGCGCGTGAGATCGCCGCCAAGGACGGCGAGCTGCTCCGGCTCGCGAAGGCCGCGCTGAACGGCATCGACCCCGTGGACGTGCGCCGCAGTTACCGATTCGAGCAGGGCTTCACCTTCGAGGCGAACCTCAGCGGGGTCGCCGACCGTGTACGCGACACCTTCGGAAAGGAGGGGGTCGACCGGTGAGCGACAAGACGATGACCACCGACGAGGTGGTCTCCCGGCTCCACAGCGGGATGACGCTCGGCATCGGCGGCTGGGGCTCGCGCCGCAAGCCCATGGCCCTGGTGAGAGCACTGCTCCGCACCAAGATCACCGATCTCACCGTGGTGTCGTACGGCGGCCCGGACGTCGGCCTGCTCGCCGCCGCGGGCCGGATCCGAAGGCTCGTCACCGCCTTCACCACCCTCGACTCGATCCCGCTCGAACCGCACTACCGGGCGGCGCGCGAGCGCGGGGCGTTCGAGCTGACGGAGGTCGACGAGGCGATGTTCATGTGGGGGCTGCACGCCGCCGCGAACCGTCTGCCCTTCCTCCCCGTCCGGGCCGGGCTCGGCTCGGACGTGATGCGGGTCAACCCCGGTCTGCGCACGGTCACTTCGCCGTACGCCGACGCCTCCTCGGGTGTACGGGAGGAGCTGGTCGCCATGCCCGCCCTGCACCTGGACGCGGCCCTGGTCCACATGAACCGCGCCGACCGCCTGGGCAACGGCCAGTATCTGGGCCCGGACCCGTACTTCGACGACCTGTTCTGCGAGGCGGCCGATGCCGCGTACGTCTCGTGCGAGCGTGTGGTCGACACGGCGGAGCTCACCAAGGAGGCCGCCCCGCAGACCCTGCTGCTCAAGCGGTCGGGCGTGACGGGCGTCGTCGAGACTCCGAACGGCGCGCACTTCACGTCCTGCGCCCCCGACCACGGACGCGACGAGCCCTTCCAGAAGCTGTACGCCACCACGCCGTACGCCGAGTTCGCCGCGCGCTTCCTCGCCGGCGACGAGCAGGCCTACCAGTCCGCCGTACGGGCCTGGCACGAGGAGCAGCGATGAGCCCCGCATCCGTACCCGCCCCCGGCGCCCCCGCGCCCGGGGTCACCCGCGCCGAGTACTGCGTGATCGCCTGCGCCGAGGCCTGGCGGGACAACGGCGAGGTGCTCGCCAGCCCCATGGGCCCGATCCCCTCCATCGGTGCCCGTCTCGCCAAGCGCACCTTCTCCCCCGATCTCCTGCTGACCGACGGTGAGGCGATGCTCGTCGGTCTCGACGGCACCCCGGAGGGCTGGCTGCCGTACCGGCAGCACCTGACCATGGTCACCGGCGGACGTCGGCACGTGATGATGGGCGCGAGCCAGCTCGACCGCTTCGGCAACCAGAACATCTCCTGCATCGGTGACTGGTCCAGGCCCACGCGTCAGCTCCTCGGCGTGCGCGGCGCGCCGGTCAACACCCTGAACAACCCGACCAGTTACTGGGTTCCCAGGCACTCGCCGCGTGTCTTCGTCGAGCGGGTCGACATGGTGTGCGGTGTGGGGTACGACCGTGCCGCCGCCGCGGGCCCGAGCGCCACCCGCTTCCACCACGTCCCGCGCGTGGTGAGCGACCTCGGGGTCTTCGACTTCGCCACCCCCGACCACTCGATGCGCCTCGCCTCGCTGCACCCGGGCGTCACCGTGGAACAGGTGCGGGCGGCGACGGGCTTTCGGCTGTCGGTCCCCGACGAGGTGCCCCGCACCCGTGAACCGACGCCCCAGGAGCTGAGACTGATCCGCGAAGTCATCGATCCGGGCGGCGCCCGGGACCGAGAGGTCAGGAGCTGATGGAGACCGCGCTCACCCGCCTCGTAGGTGTCCGTCACCCCATCGTGCAGACCGGTATGGGCTGGGTGGCCGGACCCCGCCTGGTCTCCGCCACGGCGAACGCGGGGGCGCTGGGCATCCTGGCCTCCGCGACGATGACCCTCGACCATCTGAGAGAGGCCATACGCGAGGTCAAGTCCCGTACGGACGCGCCGTTCGGCGTGAATCTGCGTGCCGACGCCGGGGACGCGGGCGAGCGGGTGCGGATCATCGTCGAGGAGGGAGTGCGGGTCGCGTCCTTCGCCCTCGCGCCCTCCCGCGAGCTGATCGCCGCGCTGAAGGAGGCGGGCGTGGTCGTCGTCCCCTCCGTCGGGGCACGCCGGCACGCCGAGAAGGTGGCCGCCTGGGGCGCGGACGCGGTGATCGTGCAGGGCGGCGAGGGCGGCGGCCACACCGGCGAGGTCGCGACGACGGTGCTGCTGCCGCAGGTGGTGGACGCGGTGGCCATCCCGGTGGTCGCGGCGGGCGGTTTCCACGACGGGCGGGGGCTGGTCGCGGCGCTGGCGTACGGGGCGGCGGGCATCGCCATGGGCACCCGTTTCCTGCTCACCTCGGACTCGACGGTCCCGGCCGCGGTGAAGGCGAAGTACCTGGCGGCCACGGTCAGGGACGTCACGGTCACCACGGCCGTGGACGGCCTCCCTCATCGCATGCTGCGCACGGACTTCGTCGGCTCCTTGGAGAGGTCCGGCCGTGCGGGGGGCCTCGCACGGGCCGTCCGCCGGGCCGCCGGGGTCCGGGGGGTGTGCGGGGTGGCCGGGTCGCGGATGGTCCG
>NZ_JBEYFS010000346.1:0-8271 GCF_040634475.1 Streptomyces sp. NPDC007095 | reverse complement strand
GCCGCTCGCCGCCGCGGCGCCCGCCGCCCCGGCCGCGCCCGCTCCGGCGCCACCGGCGATGAGCGCGACGGCCTTCGCGTACCCGGCGGCACCGAACCAACCGATGACCGCGACCGGCACGACCGCGGGGATCCCGCTGGCGACTTCCTTGATCTGGCCCGCGGCCAGCCGGCACTTGGCGCACTCCTCCAGGTGCTTGCGCAGTCCGCGCTCGGCCCGGGTGCGCAGGCCGCCCCGGGCGTAGGCGCCGAGCCGGTCGGCGTAGCGCGCGCACTCGTCGTCCATGGTGAGCGTGATGCTGACGTGTGCCTGGAGGTAGGCCTGCTTGAGGCCCTCGCGGGCGCGGCTGGCCAGGACGCGGGTGCCGTTGGCGTCGAGCCCGAAGAGCGTGGCGACCTCGCTCGGGGACTCGTCCTCGACCTCCGTGTGCCACAGCACGGCCTGCCAGCGCTCCGGCAGCGACCGGAACGCTTGCATGGCCATGGACTGCTCGGCCTCGTGCATCGCCCGTACGTCGGCGCCAAGGTCCAGCGTGTCGTCGTCGGACACCTCGGAGGTGCGGGAGGACTGTGCGGCGAACACCGCGAAGTCGTCGACCAGCTGCTCTCGCTTCGCGGACTTCGTCCAGCTCGCGGCGACGCGGCGGACCGTGGTGAGCAGATACGCGCGTACGGCGTGCTCGGGGCCGTGGCCGCGCCGGACCGCCTGGAGCATGCGGGCGAACACCTCGGCGGTGAGGTCGTCCGCGGTGTGCGCGTCCCGGCAGCAGGTGCGGGCATAGCGACGGACGGCTTCGGCGTGACGGCGGTACAACTCCTCGTACGCCGTGTCGTCGCCCGCGCGCATCCGCCCGATCAGATCGGCGTCGGAGGGCGGCAGCTCGATCGGGGGCGGCAGGACGTGCCCGACGTCACGCCGGTCGAACCGGTCGCGCTGCGCCGGGACGCTGGGGTCCCTTGGAGCGCCCGAACCGCCTGAACCACCCGAAGCGCCTGAAGCACCCGGCGTACTCGAGGGTTCCGAGGTGATGCCCGACGGGCCGCCCTGGCTCGGCACCTGCCGCGAGGGCGACCCGCCGGCCTCCGCGCCACCGTCACCGAGTGACTCGTCCCGCCCGTCAACGCTCATCGCGGAAAGCCCCCGCCTGCACACTCGGACCCGAATACCGGGACAGAGTGCCACACGCTTCAGGGGCGGAACCCCACCGCACGGACCAACCACTCGTCCGTGGGGACTTGCCACACGACAGCACTAGTGGTCACTTGTTTGGTGAATAGTCAATAAACGCTCCCCATAAGGCAGTTGCGTTATGGCCCGGAATGTGCGGACCCCGAGTTCCGTCCCCTCGGAATCCGTCACCCCGGCCACCGTCACGCGGGCCGCGAGCGCAGCCCCTCCAGCAGGATGTCCAGCAGCCGGGCCGAGGCCGCGGCCTGCTGGGCGGCATCCGGCAGCGAGGGCGCCGCCGTGGCTATGACCAGCAGTACGTCCGCCACGGTCACGTCCGCCCGCAGCTCGCCCGCCGCGCGCGCCCGATCCACCAGCCGGCCCACCACGTCGAGCAGTGCGGCCGCACCGGCGTCGTCGGCCACCGCGGCCATGGCCTCCTCCTCGGGCGACGGCCGCTGCTCGACGAGCCGGAGCTCGGGGGCGAGCTGGGACCGCTGCTGCGGCACCCGCGCCTCGTCCGCCGAGGGCCCCTCCTCCGCGACGCCGACCCGCAGCACCTGCGGCGGCAGCAGCCGCCCGGCACCCGAGGCCACCGACGTACGCAGGAAGCGCGAGAGCGCCGACCACGGCTCGTCCTCCTGACCGAGCGCCGCGCGCGCCTGGTCGGTCAGCCGGGAGGTCTCCTCCTCGGCTATCCGACGGACCAGGACGTCCTTGCTCGGGAAGCGCCGGTACACCGTGCCGACGCCGACCCGGGCGCGCCGCGCCACGTCCTCCATCGGCGCGCCGTACCCCAGCTCGCCGAAGACCTCGCGCGCCGCGCGCAGTACGTGCTCCAGATTGCGCTGTGCGTCCACCCGTAGCGGCGTCGTCCGCGATCCGTCCACCGGACCGCGGCCATTGCCGCCCGTTGCCGCGCCGATCGTGCCACCGGACGCGATGGCAGACGCGGAAGACCAATGAGAGTCCTGAATGTGCATAAGCGTTCCCCCGGTAATGACGTCTCCCCCCGGAGACTCTCCCCGCCATTGGAAGCCGGAGCGTGCGGAACAAGCTTGATTCACGAGCCCGTCGTGCGGACTCGTCGAGCGCATCCCCCTACACCCCGTCGACACACGAACATAGTTGAGTGGGGGTCAATTCAGAAGGGGCAGGTTCCGCACGGAGCGCCCCCCGATCGGAGTACGGGTCGGTTACCTCCCGATTAAACCCCCTCCGAACCCCTCGAACACCCCCGCTGACCTGCGTACTCTTCCTGCACTCCGGCAAACCGGCCAACCCCTCGGGCCCCCGGCGGTCGGTCACACAAATTGTCGAGCCTGTGGACAAACTCAAGAGCGGGGTGCGTCATGGGATGGTGAAGGAACCTGTGCGCATTCTCATCGTCGGCGGCGGCTACGTCGGGATGTACACCGCCCTGCGCCTCCAACGAAAGTTGAAGCCGGAACTGAATCGGGGCGAGGTCGAGATCACCGTCGTCTCCCCCGACCCCTATATGACTTATCAGCCGTTCCTTCCCGAGGCCGCCGCAGGCCTGATCTCGCCGCGCCATGTGGTGGTCCCGCTGCGCAGGGTCCTCGACGGGTGCCGGATCCTCGTCGGCGAGGCCCACAGCATCGACCACGCCAAGCGCACCGCGACGCTCAGCACGCTCGCCACCGCCGAGGAGGGGGCGGGCACGGAACAGATCACGTACGACGAACTCGTCCTCGCCCCAGGCTCGGTCTCACGCGCCCTCCCGATCCCCGGACTCGCCGACTACGCCATCGGCTTCAAGACCATCGAGGAAGCCATCGGGCTGCGCAACCACGTCATCGAGCAGATGGACATCGCCTCCTCCACCCGGGACCCCGCGATCCGCGACGCCGCCCTGACCTTCGTCTTCGTGGGAGGCGGTTACGCGGGCGTGGAGGCGCTCGGCGAACTCGAGGACATGGCCCGCTACGCCGCCCGCTACTACCACAACGTCAACGCCGACGACATGAAGTGGATCCTCGTCGAGGCCTCGAACCGCATCCTCCCCGAGGTCGGCGAGGAGATGGGCAAGTACACGGTCACCCAGCTGCGCCGTCGCAACATCGACGTACGCCTCGAGACCCGCCTCGACTCCTGCGCGGACCGGATCGCCGTCCTCAGCGACGGCGCCCGCTTCCCCACGCGCACGGTCGTGTGGACCGCCGGCGTGAAACCGCACCCGATCCTGGCCGCCAGCGATCTCCCCCTCAACGAGCGCGGCCGCCTCAAGTGCACCCCCGAGCTGACCGTCGAAGGCGCCCCCCACGCGTGGGCCGCCGGAGACGCCGCCGCCGTCCCCGACGTCACCGCCGAGGAGCCCGGCAAGGAGACCGCGCCCAACGCCCAGCACGCGGTGCGCCAGGCCAGGGTCCTCGGCGACAACATCGCGCACTCCCTGCGCGACGAGCCCCTGGAGACGTACTCCCACAAGTACGTCGGCTCGGTCGCGTCCCTCGGGCTGCACAAGGGTGTCGCACACGTCTACGGGCGCAAGCTGAAGGGTTATCCTGCCTGGTTCATGCACCGCGTCTACCACCTGAGCAGGGTCCCGACCTTCAACCGCAAGGCCCGCGTGCTCGCCGAATGGACCTTGGCGGGGCTCTTCAAGAGGGAGATCGTGTCCCTTGGATCGCTCGAACATCCTCGAGCGGAGTTCGAACTCGCGGCCGGTGGAAAGCATCCCATCGACCCGAAGCTCGACCCGAAGGGGTCGTCCTGAACGGACCCAGGAACTCCACCGATCAGGCAGGCGTCTGACGGATGTCGGTCCGGTCGGCCAGACTGGTCCCGACCTTGGGCGGGCCGACGGTTCGCTCTTCGCACCCACAGGCTTCTTCCCCAGCGCCGCATTTCCCGGGTTCCGATCAGGGAGGCAGCGCTCCAGTGGCTCCGGCCGCGGGCCGGACCCCCGGCCGGATCCGGAGCCGACCGGAGACGACAATCACGAGGCAAGGATTCGGTGAACTTCACCCGCTGGAGCGCCCGGCTCCCCGGAACGCAGCGCCGCGCCGCGGCGCGAACCGAACACACGGCCTCCCCGGACCGCCGAGGCGAGGGCTCCGTGCCCGCGGCCCGCGCCGAGCAGCTGACCGACGACGTGCCGCCCGTCCCCGCCGTCGACGACCTGCCCGTGCGCGAGGTCCTCGACCGCGTCCCGGCCCTCGTCGCCCTCGTGCACGGCCACGACCACCGCGTGGCGTACGTCAACGACGCCTATGTGGCGGCCTTCGGCGCCCGACCCGTCGGCGAACCCGCACGCGAGGCGCTGCCCGAGCTCGCGGAGATCGGCCTGCTCCCGCTCCTCGACCAGGTGCTGCGCAGCGCCAAGCCGCGCACGGTCAAGTCCCGCAAAGCACCCGGCGGCCGCTCGTACACCTTCACCTGCACGCCCGTCGACGCCACCCCGGACGGCCAGGACGGCGGCGTACTCGTCTTCGCCACCGACGTCACCGACCACGCCGAGGCCGCCGAGCGACTGCGCGCCAGCGAGCGCCGTCAGCGCGAGACCGCCGTCACCCTCCAGCGCTCCCTGCTCCCCCAGGAGCTGGAAGAACCCGACGACCTGCGCGTCGCCGCCACCTACCAGCCCGGCGGCACCGAGGCCGCGGTCGGCGGCGACTGGTACGACGTGATCACCC
The DNA here is from genome assembly GCF_040634475.1 of Streptomyces sp. NPDC007095. Classification (NCBI taxonomy): domain Bacteria; kingdom Bacillati; phylum Actinomycetota; class Actinomycetes; order Kitasatosporales; family Streptomycetaceae; genus Streptomyces; species Streptomyces sp. NPDC007095. The sequence continues at coordinate 3,448 of NZ_JBEYFS010000346.1, read as the reverse complement.
TCGGCGGCGGCCGCACCGCACTCGTCATCGGCGACGTGATGGGCCGCGGAGTGCGGGCCGCGGCCGTCATGGGGCAACTGCGCACCGCCGTACGCGCGTACGCCCGCCTCGACCTTCCCCCGCACGAGGTCCTGCAACTCCTCGACGGACTCGCCACGGAGATCGACGCCAACCAGATCGCCACCTGCGCATACGCCGTCCACGACCCCAACGAGGGGCGGCTCGTCTACGCCTCCGCGGGCCACCTCCCGATCCTCGTCCGCGACGAGCACGGCACCGTGATCCGCGCCGACGAACCCACCGGGCCGCCGCTCGGCACCGGCGGCTGGATGCACGCCTCCGGCTCGATCCCGCTGGGACCCGGCTCCACGGCCGTCCTCTACACCGACGGCCTTGTCGAGCGCCGGGACGAGGACCTCGACGAGGGGATCGCGTCCCTGGAGCGCGCCCTCGCGGGGGCGACGGGCACTCCCCAGGTCGTCTGCGACCGCCTCGTCCGCTCCGCGGGCGTCACCGCCGACCATGACGACGACGTGGCCGTCCTCGTCCTCCAGCACCCCGCCCGTACGGGCCCCGACGGCGAGCTCTTCCGCAACGCGGCCCTGGAGCTGCTGGGCGGGGTGGAAGCGGCTCCGCGCGCGCGTGCCTTCGCCTCCGGCGTGCTGACGAGTTGGCGTTTCCCGTCCGACCTCCATGACCTCGGCGTCCTCGCCACCAGCGAACTGGTCGCCAACTCCCTCCAGCACGGCACCCCGCCGATGCGCCTCCGGCTGCGCCGTACCGACCGCCGCCTCATCATCGAGGTCACCGACGGCGACGACCATCTGCCGCGGCGGCGTCGCGCCGAGCCCGCCGACGAGGCCGGGCGCGGTATCGCGATCGTCGCGACGATCGCTTCCGGTTGGGGGTCGCGGCGTACGCCCGGGGGAGGGAAGGCGGTCTGGTGCGAGTTCGCCCTCCCACGCCCCGCCGGCTGACCCCTGCCCCCAGGTGTGTTCCTCGGGAAACAGGAAACGGCTGCCACCACGGTGAAACGTGGTGGCAGCCGTCGTACGAACGTCGTACAGACCTCCGTCAGGCGCTTGCCCGTACCGGCTCCGCGGGTGCCGCCCCGCCCTGGGCCACCACCCGGCTCTTCGCCAGCCAAGGCTGGTTCTGTACGGGGCTGAGCTGCCGCCCGAGCCGCAGCGCCAGGAACGTGATGCCGAGGGAGAAGAGCAGGAACGTCACGACGTACGGACCGTGCAGCGATGCCCCCATCGGACCGCCCACCGCCGGACCGACGGCCAGCGCGAGCTGCTTCACCAGAGCGAAGGCGGAGTTGTACTGGCCGGCCAGTCCCGTCGGCGCCAGATCCGCGACCAGCGGGGCGACCGTCGGCGACAGCATCGCCTCGCCGAGTCCGAACAGCGCGTACGTCGAGACGAACGCCGCCGTGGCCATCGTCTGGCTGCCGTGTCCGAGCCCCGCGTACCCGGCGGTCAGCCACGCCACGGCCCAGATGAGGCCCACCGCCGCGATCACCCGCGACCGCTTCCGGCGTTCGACGAACTTCAGCACCGCGAACTGCGCCACCACGATCATCGCCGTGTTCGCCGCCATCGCCGTACCGAGGGCGGAGGTCGAGATCCCGGCCGCCTCGACGCCGTACGCGGACAGCCCCGACTCGAACTGCCCGTAGCAGGCGAAGAACAGCACGAAGCCCAGCACGGACAGCTGCACCATGGCCCGGTTGCCCAGCAACTGCTTCCAGCTGCCCCCCTCGGCCCGCGGCGCGTCCCCCTTGATCCGCGGCGCGTGCGGCACCCGTACGGTCGCCATGATCACGACCAGCACCAGGAACATCGCCGCCTCGATCGCGAACAGCAGCGTGAACGAACTCGCGCGGGTCGTGTCGACGATGTGGCCGCCGATCAGGCCACCCACGCCGAGCCCGAGATTCTGCAGGAAGAACTGCGTCGCGAAGGCGCGCGACCGCGTGTCCGCCGTCGAGCAGTCCACGATCATCGTCGCCAGCGCCGGCTGCATGACCGCTTGTCCCGCACCGAGCGCCGCCGACGACAGCAGTACGGCCGTGGCGTTGCTCGCGAGCCCCAGGCTCAGCGCCCCGAAGGCGGCGGTGACCAGGGCGGTGAGCAGGACCGGCAGCGGGCCGCGCAGGACGATGGCCCGCCCGGCGAACGGCAGCACCACGAGAGCGGCCACGGCGAAGACGGCGAGCACGAGGCCCGCCGTCATGGAGCCGAGTCCCCGTACCTGCGCCACATAGACGTAGAGGAAGGGGACGGTAAAGCCGAGCCCGAACGCTCCGAGTGCGTTGCCCACGTGGATCCGGCGCATCGCTGCGCCCATCGCCCTGGTCACTTTCACCTGCCTTGGTAGTGAAGCTTCGGCATGCATGGATGCATCCCTGAAGACTTCGAAGCTAAAGTTAGATGTTGAACTGTACAGCTCGAAGGACTTCAACGCCAAGCGAGCCCGTGCGATACTTCGGACATGGGCGACACCCCCGGCGTCACTGCGCCGACTACCGAGCCGACACTCGACGAACAGATCGCCGCCTACCAGCGTGAGTTCCGGGACCTGGACCCCCAGGTCGAGAAGATCGTGTCGGCCCTCGGCCGCCTCAACCGCCGTATGAACGTCGCCTACGGCCGCCAGACCGCCACCCTCGGCATCAGCAACGCCGAGTGGGAGGTCCTCAAAGCCCTCGTCCTTTCGGGGGAGCCCTACCGGATGGGCCCCAGCGACCTCGCCAAGCGGCTCGGTCTGACCCCGGCCGCGATGACCCACCGGATCGACCGGATGGTCGCGGAGGGTCTGGTCACCCGGGAGCGCGACGAGTCGAACCGCGTCCGCGTGATCGTGGAGCTCACGAACGAGGGACGCGAGAAGTGGCTGGAGGCCATGCGCCTGGCCGCGGTCTTCGAGGAGGACCTCCTCCAGGACCTGTCCGCCGACGAGCGTGGTGTCCTCGGCGAGGTTCTGACGCGTCTCCTACGACGCGTGGAGCACGCCCAGCCCGACGCGGGCGGCCGGCTCAGCGACCTCGAATAAAAGATCTTGACAGGGATGGTTGACATCACCCTGCCGGATCCGTAAGGTTCTTCGAGTTGCCACGGGGCCGTAACGGTTCTGCGGTAGCACCTCCGCCGCAGTAGCGGCACTCAAACCACCAGCACGATCTCCCAAACGGGTGAATTCGGCGTGCCCGAATTCAATTTCGATTGGGACGCGGCGGTCCGATTAGGAACTGCCGAGAGGATCCGCTAAAGTTTGGGACGTCGGAACGGCCCAACAGCCGGGAAGACAAGCCCCGCTGACTGGGAATCAGGCCCGAAAGGATCTGATAGAGTCGGAACCGCCGGAAAGGGAAACGCGAGAGCGAGAACCTGGAAAGCACCGAGGAAATCGGATCGGGAAACGGTCTGATAGAGTCGGAAACGCA
>NZ_JBEYFS010000345.1:0-8279 GCF_040634475.1 Streptomyces sp. NPDC007095 | reverse complement strand
CCGCGCACGGCCATGGGTCTGGGGCCGGCCAGCCCCGCCGACCCGCCCACTACGACGCCGATATGTGTACATCCAAAGAGGAATCCAGCACTAGCGGTCACGCAACCAGCACGCAACCGCCACGCTCGGACTCGCAGCCTGACAACGCATCACCCCCGCCCCTCAACTCCCATTCAAGTCGGTAGCGAAATCCTAGCCCCTCGAGTCGACCTCAAAGTAATCGAAATATTTGACAGGTCTCATTTTGCGCGGCGACTCTGACGACCTTTTACGCGCCGCATCTATAATATCCTTCTCTTCTTGGGTGAGAGTGTTTAGAATTTTCTGATTTTTGATCCAATCGTTTAGAAGGGCGTGAGAACCCCCTAGGTTTAGCGAGTAAAGCCACATACTTCTCCCCTGGCCACCTTCGCTCCACTCGGTCGCCCATTTGAGCAGGTGACCTATTTTTTGTTTGGCGGTGAACCTTGACAGCATGACAACCACTTTCCTTGCGCGTCAGGCAGGACTCACATCTCGTGAACGTATCCACGGAGGGAGAGATTTGCATTTCGTTCATTTTTCGCATGTCCATAAACCCCGAATATGGCCATGTCAACGGCGAGAGAGCCAACCACGGCAACGGCTCCGCCCCCCCAGAGGGGACGCCCGGGCGGCAGCGATCGAACTGGCCATTCCCAAGCTTCGGACCGGCAATTACTTCCTGCTTGGCTGCTGAAGCGCCGTCGTGGAGAACAGGCCCTCATCAGCATGGTGGCTGCCGCCTACCTGCCAGGTCGGGAAGCGCGAGAGAGACGCGATGACACGGTTGAGGAAGCCTGAGGCGGCGTCGGGGCGCCGAGTCAGTTGACCTTGCGCCCGAAGAAGCGGGCGGTCTCGCTGTCCCCGGTCACCAGGATCCTGCGCAATCGGCGCTGGCCGCAGGGCCTTTAAGCTGGTCGGACAGGGTTTTATTGTCCGGCTTGCCCCGCCGACTTGGTCGTGACGATCAATCCGGGAAGTCGCTCGCGCGACCCCGTGATGACATCGACGGCGTCTCGTCTTAAGCCCTCCGTCGCCGCCCGCTCCAGCTCTGCCACCGTGGCTTCGTCCAGCCGTTCGGTGCGCTCGCTGCCGGAGCCCACAGGGTGCTCAGAGGGCTCCAGCGGAAACAACTCCCGCATCAGCACGAGGGGCCGCCGTCCCGCGTTGACCTGCAGTACTTTGAAACGGGTGCGGGGAGAGAAGACCAGACGCCCGGGGCGTACGGATCTACTGCTCTCGTAAGACGCCCGGTCAGAGACCACACCAAGAACCCAGGACCACCCTCGCTCAGCGCGGAGGCCGACGTAGAAGCGGTCCAGAAGCCGTGGTCGACGACGAATTGGTTCTCGCGGTACCAATCCGTCACCATCCCGACCGTGCTCGTGTGCACAATTGCGGGGCCGCGGTAGGACGGCAGTCTGCGTAGGCCCGACGCCGTGCAACGGGCGAGCGGCAAATGCCCACCCGCCATTCCTCCAAGCAGTGCCGGGTCGATCCATTCCCATTCCCCGTCGAGGTACAGGTACACGGCGGCCAAGTCGGCGAGCGCACTGACACGATCGTGACGAAGACTACCCAAAGGACTTTGGGATTCCGGCAGTGCTCTTACCATGACCGCCATCGCCTGCCGATATCGCCAGCCGTAGATGAGCCGGAGCCGGTCGCGGGCGACGCCTCGTCCACCCGTCGATATGATCCGGGCGGCAGCGCGCGGGACTGGTTGCACCTTAACGTCGGGACCTCCCCGCGTCCGCCGTGGAAGGAATTCCGAGGCGTGATCGGAGCCCGCGCCGACGGACTCACCGAGTGCGCTCATGACGTCGCTTCTCCATGGAAAGTCGGGGGTGGAAGCGCACACGGCAGGAGCACTGCGTTGGTGGCGCCTTCGACGATTATAGGAACGGCTCGCCGAACAGGGCTGGATAAGAGCAAGAGCTGTACGAAAGGGCACCTGCGCCGTCATGTTCGTACCCGGCGCCAACTGCTCACCGTCAGCCGGGGCATCAACGCCCACATCACCGAGCGAACCGTCGACGTACACGTCCTGAACCTGCGCAAGAAGATCGAGGCCGACCCGAGCTCCCCGGTCCACCTGCTGACCGTCTACAAGGTGGGCTACAAGCCCAACGACCGCACTCCGGCAGGCACATCCCTACCCTCGGACAGCTGGTGAACACCGTCGGCGCGGCTGGGAACAGGCTGCCGGTCCACCGCAGTCTGCTGTTCCGGATGCTCGCCTCCTCACTGCTCATCGTGGTCTGCGCGATCGCGGCCACCGCCTAGCTGGCGGTATGGACCACCACCGACGCCGTACGGGACCAGCAGGGGCAGGTGCTCGCCGACGACACCATGATCTACCGCACCCTCATGTCGTACGCCGCTTCACATCACGACTGGCGCGATGCCGCCCCCGTGGTGCGCTACCTCGCCCGCAGAACCGGCCGACACATCACCGTGGCTCCGCAGGACACCCGGCGACCGGTGGCGAGCGGGCCGGTCCGCCCCTGCCGCACGCCCGCCAAGGCGTTCGCCACCGTCGACCCGCTGCACACCGACCCGTTCTTGTCACCGCAGCCAGACGGCAGCGGCATCGGCCCCGCTGCACTGGGCCCCTACGCACTGCGGGCAGCCGACCGGCAGCGTCTGGACCGCGTGGCGAACGCTGTCGCGAAATGCCTCACCGGCGCGAGCGTGCCCTTCGAACGGTCGGCGTCCCCCTCGGGCCGTCCGGTGATCGCGCTGCTGCACGACGTCACGCTCCAGGAGCAGATGCAGGGCGCGGATCAGCAGCAGTACCGCGCCAAGCGCGCCGACGACTGCGGACTGCTCGAACTGGACACTCCGACCGCCGACGAGGACCACGCGCTCACCGCTCTCAACGATGTCGTCAACGCGTGCCTGCGTCGCCAGAAGCTGCCCACGGTGAACCTCGGGCTGAACTTCATGTCCGGCACCACGGCGCAGGGCACTGTCCCGCACTCCGCGCGGAACCGGCCGCCGAGAACATCTCGGCCCTACATCGCCCCCGCTACGGCGAGGATGAACACTGGCAGGACGAGGCCTGCGGATGCCCGGGTAGGGCGATTTGTGATTTTCATGGGCCCGACTCTGCCTCTCCTGGCCTGAATCGGTGCGAGATCGTCTTGGTTTTGGACCCTGGGGGCAAAATCCGGCGTACTCAAGTTCACGACCTCCTGGAATCCGTAGGTGGTCGGGGACTCGATCGGCTTGGCTGTGTCCACCCGTAGTCACGTACTCACAGGTTCCACGATGCCGCAGAACAGTGCTGGTGTGACTCGCGGCTCGCACCGCATGGGACATGCTGCATCCCCGCCGATTCCATGGGTGTGACACGTGAACGCGATCGGTCCCGGCGTGATCGTTACGTCGGTAATCCGGCGCGTGAACGAAGAGCGGGTTAAATTTGAGAGCAATTGATCGTGATTGCGCGGCTGCCGACAATTGCTTGTGAAAGGAAGGAGATGTTCATGGATTCATCTGAGAGGAAGGTTCGGGTGGCTATTCATGCCGACGATCCAATCGATCGCGCCGGCTTGAGTGGTTACGTTCGAAAGGATCACCGATTGCTTGAGGTCGACCATGCAGGAGTCGAACAGACCGATATTTTCGTGGTGCCCGTAGAAACCATGGAAACGGCCACTTTGGAAAAATTGAGAGCCTTGTCAAATGAACCCACGGCGAAATTTTTGCTTATCGTGAAGAATGGATGGAATGTTGACACTTCGACCGCGATAGCAGGTGGGGTGCGCGGCGCTCTACGGTATGCAAATTGCTTTCCGAACACACTCTCCCAGGCGCTGCTGACGATCGACGCCGGAGGTAACGTGATCCCGGAATCACCTAAGGATGCGTTCGCGGAGAAGGCGCAATGGAATCGATTTTCGACTGACGGCAACGAGAGTCGAGCCACGTGCGGACTGACCGGTCAGGAAATATACCTGCTCCAGTCGGCGGCGGATGGCTTGAATTATGCAGAAATAGCCGCCAAGATGTCTTGTTCGCTGGGCGCGGTCGAACATATCTTGTCCGGCATCATGGACCACCTGAATGTTCGCAATGATGCCCATGCCGTTGCCTGTGCCATGCGCTCGGGCGTCATCTGAGGCCTGCGCGCGACATGCCGACCGGTACCCCGTGACCGCTGACGCAAAGCGCTCGGCGGGGCAACGCCAGCCAGGCGCCTGCTGTTACTCAGCAAGTCGGCGGACCAGCGGGCATCGACTTCCGTCAGAAAGCAACTCGGGACACCCCAGTACACGAGTTCCTGGGAAATTCCAGCTGCTGCGGCAGTGAGTGGTTTATGCCCGCCACTTGGATTCCCCCACTCAGTATGGTGACATCTGCCTGACCGCGCTGCTGGTCGGACATGTTCATCGCGGCGTCTGCGGGGCTGCCGATGGGAAGCAGGCAGTCCTCGTCGCGGTCACTGCCAGCGTGGCGCTGCGGCCAGGCCGTGCGGGCGCGTTCAGCAAGGCGCGCCTCCAGTGAGAGCCGGGTGTGTTCCGAAGGCGTGGGCATGCCGCTCAGCTTGCGGTTTATCCAGTGCGGCGTGGTTTGGGCCGGTTTTGTGATGGGTTGGTCGGCGGTGGAGTTCGCCGGTGACCAGGAGTAGGCCGACGTCGTAGCGTTCGGCGGGGTGGCGGTTCTTCGACCCGAGTGGGCGGCCGGGGCCGGGCCGGGAGGGTTTCGGCACTCCGGCTGGTGTTGGGATCTTGGCGCGCAGGTGTCGGAACCCGCGCCGGACTCTCGCAGGGGTGAGCCTGTTCGGGGGGACGGGGCGTTCCCACGGACGTCGCAGATCGATGGCCAGGGTGCGGGCGAGGCGGAGCTGCGTATAGGCAGTGATGATCAGCCAGGTCCAGTTGTCTGCCGCTTCGGGGTCGCGCAGTTTCGGCGCGGTCCAGCCGAGGGTCTGCTTGATCATTCTGAAGAAGTGCTCGATGTCGAATCTTCTGAGGAATGCCTGCCAGGCCAGGTCGGTCTCTGCCCCTGTGGCTGTGGGCTGTGACCACCACAGCCACAGGGGCTTGGGGTCACCGCCGCTGGGCAGGTGGTCGACCTGGAGGCGGATCACGGTCCCCTCGATGATGGGGAGACTGCCGGGGTGGTCCCGCCGGGCGGAACGCTGTTGCAGTTCGGGGTGGAGCCGGTCCCAGCCCTGGGCGTGGGCGGTGCCGTAGCGGGTGGTGACGGTCTTCGTCTCCGAGTCGGGGGCGCCCCAGGTCCTGGCGTCCTTGAAGATGAATTCGCTGCCGTGCCGGGGCGGGTGGCCGCCGCGGGGATGGGCCCGGTAGTACTCCTCGCGGGAGGGCGCCGGACGGCGCATGACCCGGTCCGAGCGCAGGCGCCCGAGGAGTTCCACGGGCAGGTCGGACAGCAGCCAGGCCAGACGCATCACGTCGTAGCCGGCGTCGAGCACGATCCAGATGAGTGGGTCGCCCACGTGCCACTGGCCCGCCGCGATCAGGCGCTCTACCAGGTCACGCACCTGGGCGGCGGTCACGGCGGCGAGGTCGTCGCCCGGCCGCAGCCGTACGGCGTCCAGGGGCGCGGTCCAGGAGGAGCGGCCCGTCTCCAGGGCGACGATCCACGAGCAGGGCCAGCCCGGGATCATCAGGTGCTTGTTCTCGCCACGGCCGTAGGTGTGGCAGAAGGAGCGGGCGTTGCTGGTGGCGGCGTCGGGCCGCAGCCACGGCGAGACGTCCACCGCCAGGACCAGACGGCCGTCGCCCGTCCGCGGCAACGGGACCGAAGACAGCACCCGCCGCAGCCGGGCAAACTCGATACGGCCCCGATTGAGACCGCCGTACAACGCACCGTGCCCGCGACGGTGTTCGGGCTCAAGAGCCAGTCCGACCAGCGTCTTCACCGGCCCGTCCGCACACAGCAGAGCGTCCGTCAGCTCGAACAGTGCATCCGCGCGACCAGTCAAAGAGTCGTAGAAGTCCGCCCGGAAGCATGACAGTTGCGCGATCGCATCCTGCGGGACCCTCACACACGACAGGCTCATCCCCACGGCCTTCCTGCTGAGCGGTGTATCTGTGACGGAGCACAGCATCAGCGGAAGGCCGTTCCCACGCGTCCTGATCCGGGCAAACCACACTCACGGATGAAACGCGTGCGAAGCCGGAGGATAAACCGCAAGCTGACCGCCCGGCACCCCGGCCGGAGCCGGTTGTTGTACTCCGCGGGCCCCGTCGTACGGTGCGGGGCGGACGGTATGCGGCACAACCACCGCCCCCGAGACCGGCATCCGCCGACCGTACGCCCAGGACGCCCAGGACGCCCAGGACGCCCAGGACGCCCAGAAGCGGACGAGCTGGCCTAGTACTCCAGTTGCACTTCTCCATTTGTCCTGGTCACAGGGTCTTTTGTGAGTCTAGTGAGCTGACGCTCCATCAGGGTGGTGGTGGTTCGTGACTCACCCGATCGGGGTGCGTTGAACCAGTCATGGGGACGGAGAGCGATGTCGAAGTAGGTCTGTGGGATGCCGAGTTGGAGTCGTTGCTGCAGCGGGTGGGCGGGCGCTTCGGCCGCGTTGAGCCCCGGCGACGGATGCGGGACTACGTGCGCGGCCTGCTGGGCCCGGTGGGCAGGAAGAACAGCTGGCAGATAGCCGAGTACGCGGGCCACGGCACCCCGCATGGACTACAGCGGCTGCTGTCATGGTGCCAGTGGGATCCGGAGCAGATCCGCGACGACCTGCAGGACTACGTGGCTGAGAGGCTCGGGCAGCCAGGCGGCGTGCTGATCGTCGACGACACGGGCTTCCTGAAGAAGGGCACCGTCTCCGCCGGGGTGCAGCGGCAATATTCGGGCACCGCGGGGGCCCGTATTTCAATAACTGTCAGCGACGGGGTTCCGCGGGGGTTGTTCGGGCGTGTAGCTGTTCCATTGTGCGGGCGGGTGATGCGGGTATCGGCGTGACGAGGATCCGGTGCAGGTCCAGGAGCGTTTTGCGTCCTGGTACTGGATGGACAGGTTGGTGCGGTTGACGCCCAGTAGTTGGGCCAGGAAGGTCATGGTTACCGCTCTGCGGCGGCGCAGGATTGCTGCCAGGAGCCGGTGGGTGTGGTCCACGCTGCTGGTCTGTGGGTGGCGGTAGCTGCGCGGGCGGTGGAAGCGTCGCTGGAATGCTGCCTCGGCCAAGGCGTCCCAGAAAGGCTCCGAGACTGCCACCAAATACTCGAAGGCGGTTCGTGACATGCCGGTCAGGGCCGGATCGGTGAGCATCGCGGTCAGGGCCGGGTCGGTCCGGTGTGTCGTTGCCGGCGCGCCTGGCGCTCGCGGTGGAACGGGAGACAGTGTGTAGTTCCAGTCACCGTGGAAAGCGTTGGGTGTGATCGGAAGGGCGTGAGGTGCCCCCCGGAGTGTGGACACAGGGGTTCATGCCGCGAGTGTGAGTCTACGTTCTGTTTGGTGCTGCTGTTCGAACTCGACGGGTGAGAGGTAGCCGAGCGAGCTGTGGCGCCTTCGCCCGTTGTAGTACGTCAGCCACTGGAAGAGTTCCAGCCTGGCCTGGCTGATCGTCATGAAGAGCCTCTGGTGCATCGTCTCTCTCTTCAGCCCCTGCCAGAAGCTCTCGGCGAGGGCGTTGTCGTAACTCGACCCGACGCGGCCCATGCTCCTGCGGATCCCGAAACGGTCGCAGACCTGGGCGAACGCGCCCGAGGTGTACTGGGCGAGTTCAACCGGTCGTTGCAACACCGGGTTGTTGTAGTGAGCGTAGCTGTTCCTCGAAGACCTCGGCCGGGGTCTTCCAGCCGAGCACCCGGCGTGAACAGATGTCCAGGACACAGGCGAGATACAGCCACGTGCCACCGACCTGCACGTATGTGATGTCGCCGCACCACTTTTCGTCGAGCTGCCCGGCATGGAACACGCGGTTCACCAGGTCCGGGGCCGGCGGCGCGAGCCGGTCCGGTGCCGTGGTGCGTTTACGCCGCCGCAGATGGCGGCCCTCGACCCCGTTGACGCGCATCAGCCGTTCGACGCGCTTGCGGTTGACGGTGTGCCCGAAGCCGCGCAGTTCGGCGTGGATGCGGCGGACTCCGTACGTGCCCTTGTGATCGGCGTGGATCTCGCGGATCTCCTCGACCAGGGCGTCGTCGGCCGCCCGGCGGGCCTGCCGGGCCACCACCCCCGCAAGCCACCGGTAGTAGCCCGAGCGCGAGACCTCAAGGACCCGGCATATCCGCTGCACGCCGAAGTCGGCGCGGTGGGCGGAGATGAAG
>NZ_JBEYFS010000344.1:0-8395 GCF_040634475.1 Streptomyces sp. NPDC007095 | reverse complement strand
CGCTCTCAACTACCTCTCGCCAGCCGAGTTCGAACAACAACAGCAGAGAGCACGTAAACTCACACTCGCAGCATGAACCTCCGTGTCCACACTCCGGGGGACGCCTCACCGAAGTCCGTGCGCGAATACCGCGACACGCCTCCAGCCTTCGGGTCGCCGAGGTCCTCACCGAACTGGAGCTGTTGGAAGACGACAGCGTGTTGGCGGTCCGCTCCTGGATCGAGAACCGCACCGCCGGGTTCGCCAGCGACGTTCGTGCCTGGCTGCTGGTCCTGCTCGACGGCGACAGCCGTGCCAAGCCCCGATCTCGCACCTGCGCCTACGTCTACTTCGGCGGCGTCCGCCCCCTGCTGGAGAACTGGGCGACGACCCGTGGGCACCTGCGCGAGATCACCGTCACCGACGTTATGGCCGGGCTGTCACCCCTGTGCGGATGGCAGCGGCGCAACGCCATCGCCGCACCGCGCTCACTGTTCCGCTTCGCCAAGAAGCGCGGCCTGATCTTCGCCAACCCCACCACCCGCCTGAAAACCGAAGACATCCAGCGCAACTTGCTGGCGATGACCGACGCTGAGGTCCTCGCCGTCCAGCGGGTCGCCGTCACCCCGGCGCAACGGCTGATCGTCGCCCTGGCCGCCGTCCACGCCGCCCGCGCTACGGCCATCCGACGCCTCACCTTGGACGATCTTGACCTGCCCAACCGCCGGATCACCATCGCCGGACACGCCCAGCGGCTCGGCGAACTGCCTCATCAGACCCTGCTGGCCTGGCTCGCCCAGCGCCGGGCCACCTGGCCGAAGACTCCCAACCGGCACGTCCTGATCAACGCGAAGACAGCCCTGGGAACCGGGCCTGTCAGTGCCGAATACCTCAAGCGGCACCTGCTGCACCACGGCGTCTACCTCGAACGCATCCGCGGCGACAGGGTCCTGCACGAAGCACTGACCGCCGGGGCCGACCCGCTGCACCTCGCCCTGGTCTTCAACCTGTCCCACACCGCCGCGAGCCGCTACGCGGCCATCGCCCAGAACCTGCTCGACGACCAGACGGGAGTCCACCGAGATGCGGTCGGAAGGGAGAGCGGGCGCTCTTGACGGCCGCCCGTAAAGGGATCCGCGACCGAACGACGCTGGCAGAGCAGACAGAAAGGACCGACACGGCTGCTGTCGAGGAGCTGCCGTTAAACCAGTGGCGTCCCCGTGGACGAACCTCATAGCTTGTGCACTCGTGACTGATGCTCCGAAGATGCGCCCGAATCCACACGACCTCGGCCGGGTGTTCAACGAGGTGCCGGAGCTCTACGACCGGGTCCGGCCGGGATACCCCGACGAGCTGTTCGCGGACCTTGTCGCCGTCACCGGCACGGACGACAGGTCGTCGGTGCTGGAGGTGGGCTGCGGCACCGGTCAGGCGACGCGCTCGCTGGCAGCACTCGGATGCTCAGTGACCGCCATCGAGCCGGGCGCAGACATGGCCGCACTCGCTCGCCAACGGATCGCATCCTTCCGCAACGTCGAAGTCGAGACGTCGACGTTCGAGGAGTGGGACGACCGCGGCCGACGCTTCGATGCTCTCGTGGCTGCGTCGTCGTGGCACTGGGTCGACCCGTCGATCGGCTGGCAACGGGCGCACGACGTGCTCCATCCCGGAGGCTGGATGGCGCTGCTCGGTCACGTCGTTGTCCGCCGGCCGGGAGAGCCAGAGGTATACGCCGAGACCGCCGATCTCCACGAGCAGTTCTGCCCCGGGAACCCCGGCTGGGGTCATCCTCCCCTGGAGGACGACGTGCGCACCACCGACGAGGGCTGGGGCCTGGTCGACGATCCCGGAGGACTGTTCGGCCCAACGATCGTGCGCTGGTACCCGACCGTTCAATGGTTCAACGGAGACGGCTTTGCCGATCACCTTCGCTCCTTGTCGCTGTATCGGAGGCTCGACCGCGACGTCCGTGAGCCCCTGCTCGACGCAGTAGCCGAGCGCATCCGCACGCGGATGGGCGACCGAGCATCACGCCGTTATCTGAGCGTCCTCCGTGTCGGACAGCGCGCCGAGTGAGCCCAGTGGTGAAGGACCTGCCGATTCAGCGGCGACGGACCCACCGCACTTTCATGCCTGCCTGCCGAAAACGCCGTGGGTTCCCGGTGAAGGCACCTCAGTCGCACTGAACCCACGGCGGACGTGCCGATAAGAACTCTGTCACCAGCCGCAAACAACGGGCGCTACGCCCTACCCGGACCACGTTCAACGCGCCTCGTACGCCACCACGGCCCGCGCCAGCCGCTCCGCCGCCTGTGCCGTAGAACACCGCCGACGCAAACCCCACCGGTCCGCATTGCAGTACCGGTGCGAGATCGTCACGTTGTCCCGCGTATCAGCCCCACCCTCGGCTATCGCCGTGATGTGGTCGACCTGCGGCGCACGCGGATCGGCCTCGCGCGGCACAGGCGTCAAGCAATGCCCGCACTCCCAACCGTCCCGCTCACCGATCTCCTCCCGCGTGTACGCCTCCCGCTCCACGGCAGCCAGCCGCGCCCGGCGCCGCCGATCCTGCCCCCGCCTCAGCATGCGCCGCAGCGCCCGGCGCCCCTGCTCGCCCAACTCGCGCCAGTGAAACCGGATCACCGCATGTCGGGCCCGCAGCTCCTCGCCGTCCACCGTCCCCGACTCCACCGCGGCCACGTACGCGCCCACATCCCGGAACGCACCGACCTGATCCACGGTCAGACCCAGCGCCCGCGCGAGCGCAGGCCGGTACTCCTCACCCTCCGCACGGGCATGTGCGGCCTCGACGTACGCGCGGCGATCCAGCACCGTTCCCCTCCCTCGTCGGCAGCGCAACCGATGATCCGTTTGTAGCTGGTGACAGAGCTCTTACCGGCACGTGGGCCGTGGGTTCAGCGTGACTGAGGGGCTTTCACCGGGAACCCACGGCGTCTTCTGCAGGTGTGCTCGGAAGTGCGGTGGGTTCGTCGGCGCTGCGTTTAGTGAGCGGGGCAGGTACCTGCGACAGCTGCCACCCATCGACGCTCAGCGAACGCGCGGTCGCCCGATTCGACAGGGCTTCTCCGCACCGACGCAAATCCCTTGGGCAGCCTGGCAATTGACGCCGTAGTCTCCCCGGATGACTACCGTTTCCGTCGAAGATCTCGCACGTGCATGCACATCTGTCGGCGACCTGCTCGCCGAGGTCCGCCCCGAGCAGTGGAAGGAGCCGACGCCATGCACGGAATGGAACGTGCGCGAGGTGGTGGCCCACCTGGTCGGCATGGACCTGGTGTTCGCCGCCATGATCGAGGGCGGCCCGATGCCCGAACGCGGAGTAGACCGCCTCGGTGACGACCCGGTCGGAGCCTACCGGTCCTCCAGTGCTGCGCTGCTGGCAGCTTTCTCCGGCCCTGGGGTGCTGGAGCGGAGTTATCGCGGACCTTTGGGGAGTGCCACGGGCGCCGAGCGCTTGCAGATCCGCCTGTACGATCTGCTCGCTCACGGATGGGACCTCGCCCAGGCCACCCAAATCCCTGCCCGGCTGCCCGAAGACATTGCCGAGCGGGCCCTGGCGTTCGCTCAGGCCCAACTCTCCACCCAGTCCCGAACGGGACGATTCTCCGAGCCGCAACCCGTCGAGGAGCCCGCTCCGGCCATCGATCGCCTTGCCGCGTTTCTCGGCCGCCCGGTCCCACCACAGCTGTGAGACCGATCGAGTGCAACTGACCGCCCCGAAGCCACGCCCGCTGATGACCTCCGGACATCGGTGAGAGGCAGGGCGTGAGCACCTGATGGGCAGGGGACTCATTCGTTCCCGGCGGTCTGCTCGATCTGGCCGTCGAGCAGGTTCTGGGCGATGGCCGCGTAGCGGCTCGCGGTGGTGTGGGACAGGTTGAAAACCAGAGCGAGACGCAGCGGATCGGCCCCGACGGTCAGTGCCTCGTGCAGGACCCGGTCGCCGCGGATGCGTTCGAGGCAGACGCCCTGGTGCAGCAGGTGCCGTTTAAGGTATTCGGGGCTGACGGACCCGGTTCCCAGGGCTGTCTTCGCGTTGATCAGGACGTGCCGGTTGGAGGTCTTCGGCCAGGTGGCCCGGCGCTGGTCGAGCCAGGCCAGCGGGGCCTGGTACGGCAGTTCGCCGAGCCGTTGGCCGTGTCCGGCGATGGTGATCCGGCGGTTGGACAGGTCGAGATCGTCCAAAGTGAGGCGGCGGATGGCCGTGGCGCGGGCGGCGTGGACGGCAGCCAGAGCGACGATCAGCCGTTGCGCCGGGGTGACAGCGACCCGCTGGACAACGAGCACTTCGGCGTCGCTCATCGGCAGCAGACTGCGTGGGATGTCTTCCGCCCTGAGTCGGATGGTGGGGTTGACGAAGATCACCGCACCGGTCGCCCCGCCAACCAGCGACGGGTTTCTCGAACGCGGTGCGGACGCAGGCGTGGTGGGCGGAGACGGTCTTTTCGACGGCCTCGCCCAGGTTGTGCCACAAATGCCAGGCGTCGGCGACTTGCTGGGCCTGCGGGGCGCCGCTGCGGGCGCCTTCGGCATAGGCTCCGGCCCGGTCCCGGCAGATGATCTCTACTTCCGGATGGCCCTTCAGCCATGCGGCCAGCGGTTCGGCGTCCCGGCCGGTCAGCACGTCCACCGGGCGCCGCCTCTCCAGATCCACCAGGATCGTGGCGTACGAGTCGCCCTTCCGTAGCGCGAAATCATCGACACCGAGGACGCGGATTTTCCCGACGGGTTCTTCCGGCGTGGCGCGGACCAGACGTAACAGGGTGTCCTTGGCGACGCACAGGCCCAGCACCCCGGCCAGGCGGGCTCCCGCGCGGCCGGCCAGCGCGAGGGCGATCGAGGTCAACTACTCACGGACCAGTGGCGTGTAGCGGGCGTGCGGGCTGGTCAGCCCGGCGATCTGCTCGGCGAACGTCACCGCCCGGCACACCGGGTTCGGGCACTTGAACCGTCGCACCAGCAGCTCGATCACCACGCTGACGCCACCGACCGCGGCATCCGCGAGCCGTCGCATGTACCGGCCGTACACCCGGCCCGACGCACTACCGCAGTGTGGGCAGTCCGCACCCGCCGAGCGGGCCCGCGCATGCATCGTGACCACCCCGGCCGCAGCCCGCTCGACCAACTCCACCACGACACCGGCCAGATGAGGGAACAGCACCTCGAAACTCTGCGAAGGACACTCGAGCCATGATCACAGCCACCGCTGACACCGACTGCGTCACAAGATCTTCGCCAGAGCCCGTAATTCCCCACCCTGTCGGTGGCGGGGTGTCAGGTGTGAGGGGTCATCGTCGACTGGTCAGTGGCCTCTGGCAGACTCCGCGGCATGGGAATGTTCAAGCGGGCCAATGAGGCGGAGAGTGCTGGTCAGGCCGGGGAGCGAGCCGACTTGAGCATCCTGCTGCTGCAGGGCGAAGACATGATCGAACAGTTGGGTCGTGCCCACATGTCCTGGGGGCTGGGTTCAGCGGACCGCTGGGATCTGGACCAGACGACCGGCATCATCACCTGGACCTTCCCTGACAAGACGGCGACAGCACCCGCGCAGATCCTCGGCAGTTTCAGCCCCGGCTCGGCTCGTGGCTGTGGGCCTGGGCCAACAAGAGCATCCTCCCCGACATGAGCCGTGACGCCCGCAGCTTCCGGGACTGGGCAGAAGACAACGGGCATCCCGCTCTCGCCCAGCCGAAGATCGAGGCCGATGAGAAGGCCGCTGGGACGCTTGTGGCCTTGGCTGTTCGGGTCACCGAGGCGACCGGCTATTACCGGGGCCCGGGAGGCAACTCCGCCGTGATCACCACGTTCGGTCCGGTCACTCTGACCGCCGCCGACGGCAACGTCTCCAGCTTCAACATCAATATCGACTAGCGCCGGAGAGCTGGGCGGAGCTCGGCGCCTGGGCCTCAGTGCTCAGGCGCCGAGCGGCTCCTACACGCGGTTTCCCGTTGATATTCCGAGTGCGGGACGAAGCGTCTTACTCCAGCTGCGGGTCCACCGATTTACCTGCCGGAACGCCGAGTGCACGTCTCACATTCGTCGAGCAGATACCCGGCCTGACCCGAAGGCACGGCCAGCGGAGCGAGCGGCTCCGCTCGACCCTGGCCGCGATCGGTCTCGCGCTCGCGGGCCGAGCTGGCGCCCGCCTGGCCGACATCGTCGGTGCACCGGTCAGCCGCAGCACGGTCCTGCGACTAGAGCCTGTTCCGGGTTCGGATCATTGGTTTTGGGATTGAGCCGAAGCACGATGGTTGTCACCAGGCAGGCTTGTTGTCATCAAGATCGACAGCGCAGTGTTGGGAGATCCGGAGCCGATGGCCTGGTCAGCTGCCTCCCGGCGTGCCGCGGTCTGCGTCGCGGGAAAATGAACCATGAAGTTCCTGAAGCGGCACAACCGCCGAGCCCAGCACAATGACTACGTTCCGGTTGACGATGATGATGAGGACGACGACGAATTCGCCCGCGGCGGCTACGTGATCAACATCGAGCCGCAGGCGCCGACGATGACGCTCGTGGAGCCAATTCGAACCATGCGCTCGGAGGAATTCCCGGTCTCTGTACCTGCACAAGAGCTAAAGCCAGGCGTGAACTACCTACTTGGCGGACCCGGGGAGCCGACATGCGAGGTGGTTCAGGTCGCGGCAGGCGAACCGTTGCCGGGCAGGCGTCGGCGCATTCGGCGAGGCAGGTTCAGGACCGTCGCTTCTGCTCATCCGGCGGGCACGTTGGTCACACCGGTCACCGCTGAACGCATCGAGGACTGGTCGCAGTGGATTCAGGCGGGTCGGTGACAGCCACCCTACTGGCCGCGCTCTCGGTGGCAGGTAGCGTGCCGATTCGATGACGACTGCGATGCTTCACCCACGCGAAACAGCAGTTCAGCGAAGATATTGGTGACAACTGTCGTACGTCGGCACAGGGATTCGCCGGTGGCGGGCGGCTGGGCCTGGTAGTGGTCGAGGGTGGCGCGTGGTGATCTCTCGGATGTCGAGTGGGAGTTGGTCGAGCTGTTCTTGCCGTTGGGCGAGCGCGGCCCGGTCCCTGACCTGCGGCGGCTGTTCAACGCTGTGATGTGGCGGTTCAAGGCTGGGTGCCCCTGGCGGGACGTGCCGCAGGAGTACGGCTCCTGGTCGACCGTTTACGGTGCGTTCCAGCGTTGGGCGGCGGCCGGGACCTTCCGGATGCTGATGGAGGGGATGATTGCCGAGGCGGCGGCCCGTGACCAGGTTGATCTCGACCTGGTCAGCGTGGATTCCACGGTCGCGCGTGCTCATCATCACGCGGCCGGGATGGCCGTCGACCCTGAGCTGCTGGACGAGCTGGAGAAGGCCGTCGCCGAGGAAAAGGGGCTTCTCGAAAGGGGCAAAGCGCACCGGTAGCTACGCCGGACGAGGACGGCGACGACGTGGTGCGTGAGGAGCGGCGGCGTTTACGGCGGCGGTGTAGAGCCCGGCTCCGTGCGGCTGAACTGGGCCGTTCCCGGGGTGGGCTGACCACCAAGATCCACCTCGCGGCCGAACGCCGGTGCCGGCCGCTGTCGTTCGTCCTCACTCCGGGACAGGCCGCCGACAGCCCCCGCTTCGTCCCGGTACTGGAGGGCATCAAGGTGCGTGGCCCGGTCGGGTGCCCGCGCACCCGACCCGGCGCCGTTGCCGCGGACAAGGCGTACTCCTCCCGCGCCAACCGTGCCTACCTGCGGCGACGCCGCATCCGCTGTGTCATTCCGGAGAAGGCCGACCAGGTCGCCAACCGCAAGAAGAAGGGTTCTCGCGGCGGCCGCCCGGTCGGTCACGATCCGGACCTGTACAAGGACCGCAACGCTGTCGAGTGTCGGATCGGCCTTCTGAAGCAGGCGAGGGGTGTCGCGACCAGGTATGACAAGCTCGCCGTCCGCTACGAAGCGACCGTCCAACTCGCCCTGATACGGCAGGCGCTGTGAACACATCTCAAACACGTCCTAGGGCATGTTTCATAAGTGGATCTTGATGTGTCAAGATCCACTTCATGGGGAGGCACGATCTTACGAATGCGCAGTGGGCGAAGCTGGAACCGCTGCTCCCGGTTGGGGAGAAGTCCGGACGGCCGCCGGTGCACGCCAAGCGGCAGCTGATAGACGGCATACGCTGGCGCACCCGCGCCGGTGCTCCGTGGCGGGACGTGCCCGAGCGGTACGGCCCATGGGAGACGGTATACGGACTGTTCCGGCGCTGGCAGCGGGACGGCACCTGGCACCGCATCTTCGAACAGTTGCAGGCCCGGGCCGACGCCGAAGGAGTGATTACTGACTTCGGCGTTTTAGAGTCAGTTCGGTCTGTCGAGAGCGAGGCCAGTCCCGGCGAGGAACCCGCCGAGGATGCTGTGCCGGTACTGCAGCGCCTTGAGCCGCCTGCGCAAC
>NZ_JBEYFS010000343.1:0-8433 GCF_040634475.1 Streptomyces sp. NPDC007095 | reverse complement strand
TGGCGTCCCGTTTGAACTCCTCGGTGTACCGCTTCATGTACTTGCTTCCCACCTGGTGCTACTTCCTCTGGAACCTCAGGTCCCAGTCTCCAGGTGTCCAGGAACAAGGGGAAGCTTCAACCTGGTCGTCACCCTCGCCCTCCAACTCCGCCGCCGCAGCCAGGCTGCCCGCGGCCTGACCCTGACCCCTGACCCTGCGCTTCGCAGGAGGCAGCACGTGGGAGAAGACCCGCCGGCTCCCGGAGGCCTCCGCACACGACGACGACCTGCGCACGCCGGCCTACCGGCTGATCGATGCGGCAGGACTTCAGCGCGGCCGCCTCACCGGGATCACGCTGAAAGGCGAGGACCTGGTCGGCGCCGAGCAGGCGGCCGAGCAGATCAGCTTCGACGGTGCGCGCGAGGCCCGGCTGGTCGCCGAAGAGGTCAGCGACCGCATCCGCGCCAAGTTCGGGCCCGGTGCGATCCGCCCCGACACCACGCTCCTGCGCGTCTCCTGACCCGTCCGACCCCGCCGTGGAGGCGAGACCAGTGCTGCTCCAACCGCCAGGGTTTCCAGGCCTGTTGCCCCACACCTTGCCGAACTGGCCGTACGCCACGGCGGTGGACCAGGCGCTGGTCGACCGCGGTGTCCCGCCGGGCACCGTCCGCGTCGAGCCCGACCGACACCCACGTCAGCCACTCGCGCACGACGTCGGCCTCGGTGGTCGACAGGCATAGCGCCCACGGCGCCGACAGCCGGCGGGCGGCGAACACGAACTCCAGCGCGGCCCTGCGCCGCCGGTACGGCCACCCGGTCGTGTCCGTCCCGGACAGCCGCAGCAGATCGAACGCGGAAGCGCGCAGGTTCGCAGAATCGGAGACGGGCACGAGCGCGAACCTGCTCGTCTGTCCCTCATTCAATAGTTATACCGGGCGAGTTTGGGCAGGGCTGTTTGAGCTCAATGCGCGGGTAAGACCTGCTGATCGATGCTGCTGCAGCTTGGGCTGGCGGCGGGCACGACCGCGCGGTGGAAGAGTGCGGGCGGCGGCCAGCGCGAGGCCAGCGAGCCATGCGAGCGCGATGAGTAGCGGGCCGGTCTCGTCGAAGGTGGGGGTGAGGGCTGCGTCAATTAGGACTCGGCCGATGCCGTACCCGGGAGAGCCTGGGCCCAGTCGGGTGGGGCCGGGCGGAGCATGGCGCTCTGTTGGATGCCGCTCCGAAGAGGGGGCTGAGCAGGACGCCGATGAGGGCGTAGGCCAGAGCGATGAGGATGCTGGTGGCGATGTAGCGGGGCCAGTTAGGGGTATCGCGTATTCAACTGTAGCCAGTTCCCCGAGGGGCCCAGCCCGCTGGTGGCCGTGCGTGGCCCCCGGGGGCGCATCGATTCCAGGTTCCGCATCAGGGCCGTCACCCAGAAGGCGGACCACGCAACCCCGGTTTGTCCTGGCGCAGGCACATGCCGAGTGACTTGGGAAAACAGCTCGATCGGGGCCATGGGTGAGCTGCATTCGGGTGATCGGAGCGGATCAGTGCGCGTCGCGATGCACGTCAGTACGACGCTTTGATCTCTATATGCCGGATCCCCCTAACGCGGTCACCGAGGCCGTGACCGGCTGAGGAGAACACCATGCGCCCTCGTCGCATAGCCGTCGCTGCCCTCGCCGCCGCCACGATCTCCCTGACCGTTCTCGCCGCGCCGGCGGACGCGAAGCCGGCCCCGACGGGCGCATCCAGCGTGTCACCGAGCTGCACCATGCAGCGGTCCTCCGCCACCACGATGTCGATGACTTGCACCATGACGATGCCGCCCGGCATGACGATGCCGTCCCACATGCCGTCCCACATGTCGATGACTTGCACCATGACGATGCCGCCCGGCATGACGATGACTTGCCCCATGACGATGCCGTCCGGCATGGCGACGATGCAGGTTTCGTCCACCCCTCATCCGATGGTCAGTGGGGCCCTCAGGACCGGCGCAGGTGGCAGCGTCAGGAGCTTGGAGCCCATGGAGATCGCGGCCGGTGCCCTATTGGTGGCCCTCGCGGGCAGCGGCAGTGCGTTCGTGATGATGCGCCGCCGCGGTAATCGGAAGGTCTGACTGTATCGAGTGATCACAGGGAGCGTGGCGGACCGACACCCCGCAGCCTCGCCAGCGGTACGACCTCGGGTGTTCCTTGGCGAGTGAGGGCTTGTGTCACCGTGTATCGACGTCCTCACCCAGTTCACCGCCGCCAGCCGCGCCGTGCAGGAAGTCGCCCCCGGATTCCTCGACGACCACGTGCGTGGTTGCGTTCACCAACGCGGCGCACCGACCCGGCCCACGCCGAAGCGAAGTTCGCAGAAATGGCCGACACCTTGCGCCGCGCACTGCGTCTGTAGCCACCGCTGCGGTGTCTCTCACCGTCGCCGCTCCAGTCGCCCCCTTACCCCCACCGGGTATGCTGACAGCGAGGAGTCGTTTCACATCGAGCACGGACGGAAGTCATGACGACAGCCGACCATCGGTCAAGCGGCGTTCGCGGCGCCGCGCGCCGGTGGACACGCGGTGCCGTCATCGCGCTGATGGCGACGCTGGCTGTTCTCGTCCACCACGAAACAGCCGCGGCCATCGCCCATGTGCCGCCCCCGGGGAACACGGAAACGATCAGCATCGCGGGCATGCACCACGAGGCCCTCCTGGCAATGCCCATACACATGAGCGGGCACGCCATGGCCCCTGGCGTCACAGCCCCTGCCGCGTCCGACGAGTCCGGAACGTGCTCCGGCACGGTGATGCAGCACTGCTCCGCCGCCAGCGTCGACACCATGAAGCTCGCGCCTCCCCACCAGTCCTCCACCGGCTGCGCTCCGTGCCTGGGTTCCGAAACAGCCGTCGGCCGGGACGTCCCGGGAACCACGGGCCGGGCACCGCCCGACCTTTCCGCCCTCTCTCGATTGCTGCTGTAGGCCGCGCCCACGGCTGCGCGCGTTCACGCGTGCCCTCAGCCGTGCCCGCACGCGACCGAACAGAAGCGATATCGAGACAAGGACACCCCCCCCTGTGAACAGCATTAGCCGCCGCCCTGTCCTGCTGGCCGGGCTCAGCGTCGCGGGCGCGGGCGCGCTCGCCGCCTGCAGCGGCTCTGGAAGCACGCCTGCCCTGATCAGCCCCTCCGGGTCAGCCGTCGCAGCTGCCGACAAGAAGCGCACCAAGAGCGGTAAGACCCACCAACTGACCCTGACCTCAGCACAGGCCATGGTCGACCTGGGCGCCGGCATCACGGCCAGGACCTGGGCCTTCAGCGGCCAGGTGCCGGGCAAGGAACTGCGCGTCTCGGCCGGGGACGCGCTGGCCGCCACGCTGTCCAACCAGCTGCCGAACCAGACCACCACCTCCCTCCACTGGCACGGCATCGCCCTGCGCAACGACATGGACGGCGCTCCGCCGGCCACCCAGGCCGCCGTCCGGGCAGGACGCAACTTCACCTACCGGTTCACCGCGGACGCCCCCGGCACCTACTTCTTCCACCCGCACATCGGTGTCCAGCTCGACCGGGGCTTGTACGCGCCGTTGATCGTGGAGGACCCGAGGGAGCCGCTGTCATACGACGAGGAGTGGGTGGTCGTCCTCGACGACTGGCTCGACGGCGTCACCGGTACCCCGGACGACGTCTTCGCCGAGCTGAGGCAGGGCATGGGCGGGATGCACATGGGGGAAGGCTCATCCAGCTCCTCCGGCCACGACATGGGCGGCATGGACATGAGCGGCAGCGGCATGGACGGCACGAGCAACTCCCCCTCCGCCTCGCCCTCCGGCGGAGGCATGGGCATGGGGTTCATGCTGATGGGCGCCCAGAGCGCACTGCTCGGGGGCGATGCCGGGGACGTGAAGTATCCCTACCACCTGATCAACGGCCGCGTTCCAGCCGACCCGCAGGTCTTCCGCAGCAAGCCCGGCAAGCGGGTCCGGCTGCGCCTGATCAATGCCGGCGCCGACACCGCCTACCGTGTCGCTCTCGGCGGCCACAAGTTCACCATCACCCACACCGATGGCTTCCCCGTCCGGCACCAGCAGGCCGATGCCTTGTTGCTCGGCATGGGCGAACGCTACGACGTCCTGGTCACCTTGGACGACGGCGTCTTCCCCCTTGTGGCGTTGGCCGAGGGAAAGAACGCCATCGGAATGGCCGTCATCCGCACCGGCTCCGGCAGCCTTCCCAAGGCGACCGTCCGTCCGACGGAACTGGATGGCAGGCTCATGGCCGCTTCGCAGCTGCACGCGGCGGAGGACGTCCGGCTGACGTCGAAGAAGGTCGACCGGGTCCACCGCATCGAGCTGACCGGCGGCATGATGACGTACAACTGGGCCATCAATGGCAAGCGGTTCGACATGAACAACCCGACCGCGCACCCGATCACCGTGGAACAGGGCCAGCGGGTCCGGCTCGACTTCGTCAACACCACAACCATGTGGCACCCGATGCACCTGCATGGCCATACCTACCAGCTCGGCAGCGGCGGACCGCGCAAGGACACCACCATCGTGCTGCCGAGGAAGACGGTGTCGGTGTTCTTCGACGCCGACAACCCGGGGCAGTGGATGTTGCACTGCCACAACGCCTACCACGGCGAGGCGGGGATGATGGCGCTGGTTGTCTACCAAGCCTGAGCCCCTGCACGCAGCTCTGGTGGCAGATCAAGCCCCCGCGAACGGAGTCTCCGTAGGGGGCCGGTGCGGGCATCGGCCCCGTCTCCCGTCGCGAGAGCAATCGGCGGTGCGCCCGTATGGGGTCACGTCGCAACCACACGCAGCACGGGCACCAAACAGGGACACGCACAGCGGCACCAGACTGAGGGCGGCCCTCCACCCGCGGGTGGAGGGCTCATTTCGGCCCCTGGGCCGATTCGCGCGATACCGCACCCGTGCTGGAGTAACTCCTGTGACTGCCACCTTGCTGCGTGTCCTGCCCAGCCCGGACGGCAAACCGGTTCCATCGCCCGGCACTGCCGAGGCTTTCCGGGCCTTCGTCCGTGACCTGGCTGCCGGCCGACGGCCGTGGACCGCCGAAGCGGCTCAATTCATCACCGCTCAGTTCGACCAGCTCGCCGCCGGATGGGATGCCACCCGCGTCACCGGCCGCGACGACCCCGTACGCGACGCCCTCGCTCGCGGCGGATCGATGCCCCAAGGCCCGTGTCTCGAACTCGGCTCGGGCACCGGCCTCTTCACCCCCATACTGACGGCCCTCTGGCGAGGTGGACATGGACGAGGAACTTCGCACGGCCCGTCCAGCCGAACGTCGCGACGCCACCCCGTACTACCTGGCACAGGCCGTCTGTGGGGCGGATCCATACACGAGACGACCGGCAGCAACCTCCGGCCATCAGAAATGCCCGGTCCCCTCTGCGAGGTGCTTATGCCCCAGCCCCAGCCCCAGCCCCAGCCCCAGCCCGTAACCGGGCCGTGACGGCCTTGCTCCTGCCCGCGTCGGTGTTCGAGGTCGATTACCTCACCGTCGAACACGCGGAAATCTATGTTGGCTGGAGTAGACATTGGGAGATCGCGTGGTTATGGTTTCTCTCGTAGCCGAGATCGAGCAGGGCCCGGCAGACATGAACTGCCGGGCAGCAGTACGCAGTTGCAGTGCGCAGGACGGTGCGGTGGTGGAGTTTTCGAAGCCAGGGTTGTTGCAGGACGGCGACGGGGCTGACGACCGGACCGGGTGGCCCGCAGTGATCAGGGGCCGCCGTGAGCAGGACCGCAGTAAACGCAGTGGCAGTACCCGTAAGTGCAGTTCGCAGTACCAGCAGTGCGGTTGTCAGCGGTTCCTCGGTAAAGGCGTCGGCTGCGGGCGCGCGTGCCGGGAAGTTCGGCAGTGGGGTTCCAAGCCAGAGCAGACGCAGGACGGGCGACGGGGCTGGCTGCCGGAGAGTGGCGCTGTCACAGGCCACGGAGCAGTTCGCATCACCAGCAGTGCGCAGTAGAGCAGTACCAGCAGTACGCAGTCCCCCGCTTGGTAAGCAGCTGATCACCGAGGGAAGAACGGAGGAGCCGAGCGCCGTCAGGATCGCCCGGGCGGAAGTCCTGAGCCCGGGTACCGCAGGACATCGATAGTGAGGTGGTCTCCGGTCGAGCAACCGCGATCCCCGCACCCGCTTTCATCCCCCGTGAGCTGGTGCGGAAAGAGAGGGCCGGTGCAGTATCAGGGCCGGCAGATGGTGTAGCAGTTCCTTCGGGGCCCTGGTGCCAATGGCGCCAGGGCCCCTCCAGGCGTTTCCCAGAGAGGTGCAATGACAGCAGACGACTCGTTCGGCCGTCTCGATGACGACGACTACCCCGCCTACACGATGGGCCGGGCCGCCGAGCTGCTCGGCACCACGCAGGGCTTCCTCCGCGCCATCGGCGAAGCCCGCCTGATCACCCCGCTCCGCTCCGCAGGCGGACATCGCCGCTACTCCCGCTACCAGCTGCGCATCGCCGCCCGCGCCCGGGAGCTGGTCGACCACGGGACCCCCATCGAGGCCGCCTGCCGCATCGTCATCCTCGAAGACCAGCTCGAAGAAGCTCAGCGCATCAATGCCGAATACCGCCGCGCCGCCGAATCGGCGAATCCATCGTCCGCGGCCTGAGACGGCCGGGACCTGCGACTCCCTCAGGAGCTTCGCGGCTGCCGCCCACGCAGGCTGCCCGGGACGCAAAGCGTTCCGGGCAACTTCGTCGTCTACGGCCCTGGGGCCGAGAGCGACCTACGCGGAGGGTGCGGTGGGCGGCCCGCCTGATGCCGTACGGCCACGACACCCTCACCTACGGCTGCTCGCACCCCGGGCCGAGCCGCCGCCCGGTGGCAACCGCGGGCGAGACGAAGGTCCTCACCAGTGATGTAGAAGGCCCCGGCTGGGCGGATCCGTCCAGCCGGGTTTTTCCAGCGGACGCAGTGTGGCCGTTGCTTCGCGCTGACGTAGGAACTGCTTTCCCACGCACGTCCAACGCGAAGCGGGTGGGAGGACGACAAGTCCTACGGCTGGGGCCCGTGAACGCCGGGCTCGTCGCCGACCTGGCTGGCGAGAACTGCGGCAACGGTCAGGACGGCGAGGGCGGCGAAACCCGCGGTGAGGGTGGTGGCCGCGGCCACGGCGGCGACGAGGAGAGGGCCGCCGGCGTCGCCGAGTTCGCGGCCGAGTTCGGCGGCACCCATGGTCTGGCCGAGCCGTTCGGCCGGGCTGGCTTGGGCTAGGGCGGCGAAGCCGAGCGGGGTGATCATGCCGGTGCCGGCCCCGATCAGGATCGCGGCGAGAAGGAGACCGGCCAGGCCGGGCAGCATCGCCGCGGCGAGTCCGGCGGAGGTGATCGCAAGCCCGGTGCTGATTCCTGTCGCGGTGGTGATGCGCCCGTGGTCGAGGGCGGCTCCGGCCCGGGGCTGGATGAGGGCCGCGCAGGCCGCGAGCAGGGAGACGGCCGCTCCGGTGGCGACCGGCCCGAGATGGGCGGCGGCTCCGGCGACCGGCAGGAAGCCCACACCGACCGACAGTGCTGCGGTGGCCATTGCCAGTGCGGCGGTCGGGCGCAGGAAACTGCCCTGGCCCAGCCGCTTGGCGAGGTCGAGCACCGTCTGGCGGGCCTTGGGCAGCGGCGGCACGGCAGGCACGGCGAGGACCGCCCAGGCGGCGACGGCGGCGGCGATCGCGGTCATGGCGGTGAACAGCAGTGGCAGTCCGCCACCGGCCACCAGTGCGCCACCGAGCAGGGGGCCAGCGGTGTAGCCGATGCTCTTGTAAAAGCCGTAGGAGCCGAATGCCCGGCCGTGCTTGGCGGCGGGGTTGAGGCGGGCGACCAGGGCGGAAGCGGCCGGGGAGAAGGCGGAAGCTGCCGCGCCCTGGCCAAGGCGGGCCGCCCACAGCAGTGAGGTGTTGTCGGCGAAGGCGAACAGGGCGGAGGCCGCGGCGAACGCGAGCAGTCCGCCGAGCAGTACCGGGCGTGGGCCGACCTTGTCGGCCAGGGTGCCGAAGACGGGTTTGAGGAGGACTTCGGCGCCGTCGTACAGGGCGAGCAGGCCGCCCAGGACCAGCAGCGACTGGTGGTGGCCGGTGGTGAAACGGCCCAGGTTCGCCGCGACGCTGTGGGCGCCGAACGCGGTGGTGAAGCCGGCCGCGTACAGCGGCCACAGCCGGGCACGCTCCGACCGTTGTTCGGGGTGTGGGGCGCTGGTCGGCACCGGCGGGTCCTTCCTGGTCGTCTCGCGCATCGGGCGGCTTGGGGTTGCGGTCAGCCGGCGCCGGCGAGTTTGAGGACGACGTGCAGGTCGTGGGCGGCGGCGAAGGCGCACAGGGCGCTCGCGCCGACCACGGTGGCGGCTGCGGCCAGGGGCAGGATCGGGTAGTTCAGTGGCGGGGAGTAGGTGCGCGGGGCGGCGAGCAGGGCGGCGACGCGGCGTGGCACGGGGCCGGCGCCGCGCAGTGCGGAACGGCGG
>NZ_JBEYFS010000342.1:0-8505 GCF_040634475.1 Streptomyces sp. NPDC007095 | reverse complement strand
GTCCGTGGCCGTGCCGGCGTCCGTGCCGGCGTCCGTGGCCGTGCCGGCGTCCGTGGCCGTGCCCGCGTCCGTGCCCGCGGTCGGCGGGTCGGCGGTCGCTCCCGCGCCCGGCGTCCCCGGCTCCACTTCCTCCGTGGTCTCGGGCTCCGTGCTCACAGCGTGCTCCAGTCGTGATCGGGATAGTGGTGCACCGGTGCCGACACGTCGTCGAGCGCCCGGCAGATCTCGTCAGGAAGACTAAGGGTCTCCACTGACAACGCGGCCGTGAGCTGCTGCGCGTTGCGCGCGCCGACGATCGGGGCGGCGACACCTGGCCGGTCGCGGACCCACGCGAGGGCGACCTGCAACGGCGTGACCGCGAGGCCGTCCGCCGCCGTCGTCACCGCGTCCACGATGCCGCTCGCCGTCTCGTCCAGGTACGGAGCGACGAACGGCGCGAGGTGCTCCGAGCCGCCCCGGGAGTCCGACGGTGTGCCGCCCCGGTACTTCCCGGTGAGCACACCCCGCCCGAGCGGGGAGGACGGCAGCAGGCCCACGCCCAGGTCGAGCGCCGCGGGCAGCACCTCCCGCTCCACGCCGCGCTGGAGCAGGGAGTACTCCATCTGCGTACTCGCGATCCGCGTCCGTGTCCCGGGCGCCGCCAGCTGCCAGGTCGCCGCCTTGGCGAGCTGCCAGCCGCAGAAGTTGGACACCCCCGCGTACCGCGCGCGACCGCTGCTGACCGCGAGGTCGAGCGCCTGGAGGGTCTCGTCCAGCGGGGTGTCCGGGTCGAAGGCGTGGACGTGCCACAGATCCACGTAGTCCGTGCCGAGGCGCTGAAGCGAGGCGTCGAGTGCCGACAGGAGATGCCCGCGCGAGCCGTCGAACCGCCGGTCCGGGTCGGGCACACTGCCCGCCTTCGTGGAAATGACCAGGTCGCGACGCGGCACGAGCCCTTCTATGAGCTGTCCGAGCAGATACTCCGACTCCCCGTCCCCGTACACATCCGCGGTGTCGACGAGGTTCCCGCCCGCTTCCCAGAACACCTTCAACAGCTCCGCGGCGTCGTGCTCGTCGGTATCCCGCCCCCACGTGAGGGTGCCGAGT
Source organism: Streptomyces sp. NPDC007095 (assembly GCF_040634475.1). Taxonomy (NCBI): domain Bacteria; kingdom Bacillati; phylum Actinomycetota; class Actinomycetes; order Kitasatosporales; family Streptomycetaceae; genus Streptomyces; species Streptomyces sp. NPDC007095. The sequence continues at coordinate 7,419 of NZ_JBEYFS010000342.1, read as the reverse complement.
CCGATCCGGGACACACGCAGGCCGGTACGGCCGAGATGCCTCTGCTCCATGGACGCCGAGATTACTGGCCAGAACTCGCCTCGTGGGGACCCTGTGGACAACCTGGATGATCAGACCTGAACCCGTTCCTGCCGCCGCGCCCACCAGCGCGCTAGGGTCTCCGGCACAAGGGACGTTACTGATCGGTAAGGGGACCGGCCATGCAGCTCGGGATCAACCTCGGCTACTGGGGCGGCGGAATGGACGCGGACAATCTCGCCGTCGCCCAGGAGGCCGACCGACTGGGATACGCGGTGTGCTGGGCCGCCGAGGCCTACGGCTCGGACGCGGCCACCGTGCTCACCTGGGTCGCCGCCAAGACCGAGCGCATCGACGTCGGTTCGGCGATCTTCCAGATCCCGGCCCGTCAGCCCGCGATGACCGCGATGACCGCCGCGACGCTCGACTCGCTCTCCGGCGGGCGCTTCCGCCTCGGCCTCGGTGTCTCCGGGCCGCAGGTCTCCGAGGGCTGGTACGGCGTCAAGTTCGACAAGCCGCTGGCCCGCACCCGTGAGTACGTCGAGATCGTACGCAAGGCGATGACCCGCGAGCGGCTGTCGTACGAGGGTGAGCACTGGACGCTGCCGCTGCCGGACGGTCCGGGCAAGCCGATCAAGCTGACGGTGCACCCGCAGCGCGAGCACATCCCGCTGTACATCGCCGCGATCGGCCCGAAGAACCTGGAGCAGACCGGCGAGATCGCCGACGGCGCCCTGCTGATCTTCCCCTCGGCCGAGCACCTGGAGGACACCGCGCTCCGCCACCTGCGCGCGGGCCGTGAGAAGGCCGGCAAGACCATGGAGGGCTTCGACGTCTGTCCGACGCTGCCGCTCGCCGTCGGCGCCGACAAGGACGTGACGGCGCTCGCCGACATGTTCCGCCCCTACACCGCGCTGTACGTCGGCGGCATGGGCAGCCGCAAGCAGAACTTCTACAACCAGCTCGCCCAGCGCATGGGGTACGAGAAGGAGGCCGCCGAGATCCAGGACAAGTACCTGTCCGGCGACAAGGAGGGCGCGGCCGCCGCCGTTCCGCACGCGCTGATCGACCAGACCACCCTGCTCGGCTCCGTGGACCGCATCGCCGACCGGATGAAGGCCTACGCGGCGGCGGGCGTCACCACCCTCACGCTGTCGCCCGCCGGCTTCACGCTGGAGGACCGGATCGCCTCGCTCCGCGCCGGTTCGGACGCGCTGGAGCGGGCCGGTCTGGCGTAACGCGCCGGAACCTTTCCCCGGAGGGACGTGAGAAGTTCCGCGGCCGTGGTGGGGGCTCGGGGGGTCTTCCCCGCCACGGCCGTCACGGAGAACAACGCGCGGGCGTGCCCTGGGTTACGCGCCCGCGCCCGTCCCGTCATCCTTCGTTCGGCGCATTTGTCCGACACATCGGTTGCCGGGCCCCCGGCATCCCATTTGACTCGTTTTCTGCGGACCCTGCAGAAAGGTGTCATCGATGCTTTCGGCCAAGAGTCTGTTCCAGGAGATCCTCGACAACGACGAGTCGTTCCGGCTCTTCTGCTCCATAGCCGCCAGCGGGGAGTCGCAGGGTGGCTGGGAGAACGCCCGCATCGCCGCCCTCGTCCCGCGGAGCGCACACGAACTCGCCCCGAAGATCACCCGGCACGGCGCCGACGAGGACAAGCACGGGCGGATCTTCCACGCCCTGATGAACAAGCGCGGCCTGGCACCGGTCGGGGTCCCGGCCGACACCGACTACACGATGCTCCTGGAACGGCACGGAATCGGCCTCGCCCACGACAAGCTGAAGAGCGAACAGCCACTCACCGTACGAGACATCGTCACCTACCTCGCCCACAGCAGGGTCACCGAACAGCGTGCCTCCGAGCAGATGAAGCTGCTGCGCAGGCACTTCGCCGACCATCCCGACATCGGTCGCGCGGTCCGGATGATCTCCCAGGACGAGGACAGGCACCTCGCCTACTGCCACGAGGAGCTGCTCCGCCTCGCGTCCGACGGACACGGCCGCGCCATCCAGCGGACGCTGCGCGCGTGCGCGCTCGCCGAGATCCGCGTCTACCGGGACGTCAGTCTCGCCGTGATGGCCCACATGGGTCGCATCCTCGGCTGGTCGAGGGCCAGGGCGGCGACGCTCACCGCGGCCATCCACACCGTCTACGCATACGAGCGCGCCGCGGGCTGGCGCCGCATGGTCTCCCTGAAGATGCCGGAACACCGCGACGCCCTGGGCGGCCCCGCGACGCCCGTACCGGAGGTCGCGTGACTCGCGGTCGCGAACCCTCCGCATGTCGCACACCTGGTGGCACGCCGGTCACAGCCAGCCCCGCCGCTTGAAGAGGTGGTACAGCAGGAATTCCAGCGCCGCCATCGCCAGGATCACCGCCGGGTACGACCAGAGCCAGTGCAGCTCGGGCATGTGGTCGAAGTTCATGCCGTAGATGCCGGCGATCATCGTGGGTACCGCGGCCATGGCCGCCCACGCCGAGATCTTCCGCATGTCGTCGTTCTGGCGCACGCTCATCTGCGCGAGATGCGCCGAGAGGATGTCCGAGACCAGCCGGTCCAGGCTCTCCACCGACTCGTTCACACGGGCCAGGTGGTCGTTGACGTCACGGAAGAAGGGCTGCGCCTTCTCGTTCACGAACGGCACCGGGGCGCCGGCGGTGCCCGAGCCCGAGAGCCGGGTCAGCGGAACGGTCAGCGGGCCCGTCGCCCGCCGGAACTCCAGGATCTGCCGCTTGAACGTGTAGATCCTGGAGGCGGTGTGCCGCGAACCGCCGCCGCTCGGCGAGAAGACCTCCGCCTCCAGCTTCTCCAGGTCCGTCTGGAGCTCGGTCGCCACCTCCAGGTAGTGGTCGACCGTCGCGTCGGCGATCGAGTAGAGCACCGCTGTCGGCCCGTGCCGCAGCATCTCGGGGTCCTCCTCCAGCCGGCGGCGCACCTGCGCGAGAGGCGAGCACTCCCCGTGCCGGACGGTCACCACGAAGGCGTCCCCGATGAACACCATCACCTCGCCGGTGGTGACGACATCGCTCTCCGTCTCGTATGCGACCGGCTTCAGGACCACGAACAGCGAATCGTCGAACATCTCCAGCTTGGGCCGCTGATGCGCCTTGAGGGCGTCCTCGACCGCCAGCGGGTGCAGCCTGAACTCCTCGGTGACGAGGTCGAACTCCTGCTCCGTCGGCTCGTACAGCCCGATCCAGATGAACGCGTCGCCCTCGGCGCGTGCCAGATCCAGGGCGTCGGAGAGGTCCTCGGGGCCCTCCGTCCGGCGCCCGCGGTGGTAAATGGCGCAGTCGACGATCACGGAGGGTATTCTCCCGTCGCCCGGCCGCCACCGCACTCCGGCCGCCGTTGTCCACAGGCCCCTCCGGGTCCCCGAGTCACCCGTTTACGCTGGGCCGCATGCCCACCCTGATTCTCGTACGGCACGGACGTTCGACCGCCAACACCGCTGGGCTGCTCGCCGGCTGGACGCCCGGTGTCGCCCTCGACGAGCGTGGCGCCCAGCAGGCCGCGGCGCTGCCCGGCCGGCTCGCCGCGCTGCCGATCTCCGAAGTCGTCACCAGCCCCCTGCAGCGCTGCCAGGAGACCGTGCAGCCGCTGCTCGACGCCCGCCCCGAGCTGCGCGTGCACACCGACGAGCGGATCGGTGAGGCGCACTACGGCGACTGGTCCGGCCGCAAGCTCGCCGAGCTGAGGGACGAGCCGCTGATGGAGGTCGTACAGGCACATCCGTCCGCGGCCGCGTTCCCCGGCGGAGAATCGATGCGGGCCATGCAGACGCGGGCGGCCGAGGCGGTGCGCGAGTGGAACGCGCGCGTGGAGCGCGACCACGGCGGCGACGCGGTCTACGTCATGTGCTCGCACGGCGACATCATCAAGTCCCTCGTCGCGGACGCACTCGGACTTCATCTCGACCTCTTCCAGCGGATCTCTGTAGAACCGTGTTCCATCACCGCGATCCGTTACACACGACTGCGTCCTTTCCTTGTGCGCCTCGGGGACACCGGCGACCTCGCCTCCCTGGCGCCGCGCGAGGAGCCCCCGAGCGGGGACGCCCCGGTCGGGGGCGGTGCGGGCGCACCGTGATCGTCGGCCGCAGTAGGGTGAAGCGGTCGAAGCAGCGCAGTAGTTGTCAGCAAGTTGTCAGCAGCCGATGAGGGCCCAGGCAGTCAGCCGGTCCACATGCCGATTCCAATGGAGACAGGACGTGTCCCGTCAGGTGTTCCTCTACGACCCCCCGGACCGTTTCGTGGCCGGTACGGTCGGGTTGCCCGGGCGCCGTACCTTCTTCCTGCAGGCCTCCTCAGGCCCCAGGGTGACCAGCGTCGCCCTGGAGAAGACCCAGGTCGCGGCGCTCGCCGAACGCATGGACGAGCTCCTCGACGAGGTCGTACGGCGCACCGGCGGCAGCGCACCCGTCCCGGCCGTGGCCCCCACCGAGGTGTCCGACACCGCTCCTCTCGACACCCCGGTGGAGGAGGAGTTCCGGGTCGGCACGATGGCGCTGGCCTGGGACGGTGACGAACAGCGCATGATCGTCGAGGCGCAGGCCCTCGTGGAACTCGACGCCGACACCGACGAGGACCTCGCCGAGGCCGAGGAAAGGTTGCTTCAGGACGAGGAGAACGGTCCGCCGATGCTCCGCGTCCGGCTCACCGGCGCGCAGGCCAGGGCCTTCGCCAAGCGCGCCCTCGATGTCGTCAACGCGGGCCGGCCGCCCTGCCCGCTGTGCAGCCTCCCGCTCGACCCGGAAGGACACGTATGTCCGCGCCAGAACGGATACCGCCGCGGAGCGTGACCACGGCCGAGCTGCTCGCCCTGGGCGAGCTGAAGGTGCGCGGACGGATCCGTGAGGCCTCGAACGCGGTGCTGTACTGCTCCGTCTCGTACGAGGGCCGGGACGCGTTCTGCGTCTACAAACCGGTCGCCGGGGAGCGGCCCCTGTGGGACTTCCCCGACGGGACCCTCGCCCAGCGTGAGGTGGCCGCGTACGAGGTCTCCGAGGCCACGGGCTGGGATCTGGTACCCACCACCGTGCTGCGCGACGGGCCCTACGGCGAGGGCATGTGCCAGCTGTGGATCGAGGCCCTGCCCGAGGCCGACGGGGACGGGCTGCTGGCCCTGACGGAGGCCGAGGAGCCCGAGGCGGGCTGGAAGGCGATCGGCTTCGCCGAGGTCGGCGAGGGGGAGACGGCGCTGCTCGTGCACGCCGACGACGTCCGGCTGCGACGGCTCGCCGTGCTCGACGCCGTGATCAACAACGCCGACCGCAAGGGCGGCCATCTGCTGCCCGCCGGTGAGGGGCGGTTGTACGGCATCGACCACGGGGTCACCTTCAACGCCGAGAACAAGCTGCGCACGCTGCTGTGGGGCTGGGCGGGGGAGTCGCTGACGCCGGAGGCGGTCGAGGTCCTCACAGCCCTGCGGGACGGCCTGGCGCCGGGTGCGCCGCTCGCCACCCGGTTGGCCGAACTCATCACCACCGCTGAGATCGACGCCACACGCGCGCGTGTCGAGGCGATGCTCGCCTCGGGGAAGCACCCGGAGCCGAGCGGGGAGTGGCCGGCGATCCCCTGGCCACCGGTGTAAACACCCTCGACCGTCCGAGGGCCGTGCTCACCTCGCACCGGGTACGCCGACCGGGCCGAGCTCGCGGTGTCCGCGTCGCTGGGGGGCGGCAGACGTGGGTGTGGTGTGGAGCACGTGTGGGACGGGGGCGCCGGTTTTGGTGGTGCGCGCCCGTAGCCGCGGCCGGTGACAGCGAGACCCGCTGCCTCGCGCGTAGCCGGTTCTGGCGGCGGACAGATGCGTGGGCGGGGCGCGGGCCGGCCGTGGGGCGGGGCGCGGGCCCGGCGGCTCGCGCTCACGGCGTATGCGGGCGGACCGTCGGCGGCGGCGCGCGCCCGTCCCGGCGGGTGGCCCTGGGCGGTGGGCTGTGCCGTCGTACGGCGGCCTCACCCCCGTAGGACCCGGTGAGGCACACCGTCGGGCGTTGCGCAAGAGGGCCTTCCGCGTCATCAGGGCTGGTCCGGTTCGTATACGGAAGTTCCGTCCGGTTAGGCTCATGACATGCATGCCTGGCCCGCTTCTGAGGTCCCCGCCCTGCCTGGTGAGGGCCGCGACCTCCAGATCCACGACACCGCGACCGGCGGCCTCGTCACACTCGCCCCCGGTCCCGTCGCCCGTATCTACGTCTGCGGCATCACGCCGTACGACGCGACCCACATGGGTCATGCGGCGACCTACAACGCGTTCGACCTCGTTCAGCGCGTGTGGCTCGACACCAAGCGGCAGGTTCACTACGTCCAGAACGTGACCGACGTCGACGACCCGCTCCTGGAGCGGGCGGAGCGCGACGGCGTCGACTGGGTAGGACTCGCCGAGAAGGAGACCGCCCTCTTCCGTGAGGACATGACCGCCCTGCGGATGCTGCCGCCGCGGCACTACATAGGCGCCGTCGAGGCGATACCCGGCATCGTGCCGCTCGTCGAGCGGCTGCGGGACGCGGGCGCGGCGTACGAACTCGAAGGGGACGTCTACTTCTCCGTCGAGTCCGACCCCAACTTCGGCAAGGTGTCCAACCTGGACGCCGCCGCCATGCGCCTGCTCTCCGCCGAGCGGGGCGGCGACCCGGACCGTCCGGGCAAGAAGAACCCGCTCGACCCGATGCTCTGGATGGCGGCGCGGGAGGGTGAGCCCAGCTGGGACGGGGGCTCGCTCGGCCGCGGCCGGCCCGGCTGGCACATCGAGTGCGTCGCCATCGCCCTCGACCACCTCGGGATGGGCTTCGACGTCCAGGGCGGCGGCTCCGACCTCGCCTTCCCGCACCACGAGATGGGCGCTTCGCACGCCCAGGTGCTCACGGGCGAGTTCCCGATGGCCAAGGCGTACGTGCACGCCGGCATGGTCGCCCTCGACGGCGAGAAGATGTCGAAGTCCAGGGGCAACCTCGTCTTCGTGTCGAAGCTCCGGCGCGACGGCGTCGACCCGGCCGCCATCCGCCTCGCGCTCCTCGCGCACCACTACCGCGCCGACTGGGAGTGGACGGACACCGTCCTCGCGGACGCGGTCGCCCGTCTGGAGAACTGGCGGGCGGCGGTGTCGCGTCCCGACGGGCCGTCCGCCGAGGCACTGGTCGAGGAGATCCGCGAGGCTCTCGCGCACGACCTGGACGCACCGGCCGCGCTCGCGGCGGTCGACCGCTGGGCGGCGCTCCAGCGTGAGACGGGCGGTACGGACGAGGGCGCCCCCGGCGTCGTCTCGCGCGCCGTGGACGCCCTCCTGGGCGTGGCCCTGTAGTTCCTCTCGTACGTGTGGGGCGCCGGGCGGTCACATTCCGATGGGTCTTGATGATTGCAACATGTAGGCGTCGGGGCCTGGGAAAGTGATGTGA
>NZ_JBEYFS010000341.1:0-8511 GCF_040634475.1 Streptomyces sp. NPDC007095 | reverse complement strand
GCCGCACCACCCCACGCGCTGTCAAGTACGAGGACCGGCCCCGCGAGGAGTGGATCACCATCCCCGTCCCCGCGCTCGTCAGCCCGGCCACCTTCGAACGCGCCGCCCAGCGACTCGCCGACAACAAGCGCTTCGCCTCGCGCAACAGCAAGGTCCCCTCCCTGCTCCAGGGCCTGTCGGCCTGCGTGAACTGCGGATACAGCTACTACCGCACCTCGACCACCACCACCTCAGGCAAGAAGATCTACTACTACCGGTGCCTGGGCTCCGACGACTACCGTTACGAGGGAGGCCGGGTCTGCACCAACAAGCCCGTCCGCGCCGACTACCTCGACACCCTCGTCCGGGACCACATCATCGGCATGATCGCCGACCCGCACCTGATCCGGTCCGAGATCGACAAGCGGCTGGACCGCGCCCGCACCAGCGACCCCGCCACCCGCCAGCGCAGCCGACTCGAACTGGCCCTGGCCAAGGCCACGGCAGCGATCACCCGCATGCAGGAAGACACTGCGCTCGGTGAGGTCGTGCACGAGGTTCAGGGTCTCGCGCATGTTCCGGCCAAGCCGGTCCAGCGTCAGCACGTTGATCCGGTCCCCGGGACGGGCGAAGCCAAGCAGAGCCCTCAAGCCCTCGCGTTCCATGTTGGCGCCGGTGCGCTTGTCGACGTAGATGTGTTCCTCGGCGACGCCGGCATCCCGCATCGCGTCGATCTGCCGGTCGAGGTCCTGAGCGGTCATGCTTACACGGCAGTACGCAAGATCCATCCCGCGACTGTCCCATAACTTGACGCCGTGACGCAGGTTTTGACCAAGCCTTATGACACCAGCTTCTGAGACAGTGCGATCTGCGGCAATGCGATCATGTGTCGACGGTCGGCCTCCTGTGTCACATCCATGCTTGTGACACACGGAACCGGGGGTTCAGGACCCGCGGCATGTGGTGGATCTGCGTTGTTCGCTTTCCTGGACGACCACAGCCGAGTGATGGTCGGGCACCGCTGGGGCTTTATGGAGGACTCCGTCCGTCAGTCCCGCACCCTACTTATTAGTAGGCGTCGCGGCTCAGCGCCGCCCTGAGCCGCCGGGCCTGCTTGATCAGCTGTGATGAGCCCTTGCGCGCCGCCAGCTCGTCGATCTCCGGTATCGCGCCACGGGCCCCGGACCGCTCCGCGCAGTCGGCCGCGAGCGTGAGCAGAGCGCCGCCGGCGGGTGCCGGTTCTCCCGCCAGGAGCCCGGGGAGGGCGCCCGAGAACACTGCCCACACCGTGGCGTAAGCACCGGTGCGCGCCGCTTCCTGCAGCGCCGCCACGACCCGCTTCAACTTGAGGCGGCGCAGGCCGGTCAGCTCGGCGATGTCCCGGCCGAGCCCTTCCGCGTCGAGCTGTCCGCGAGCGGCCAGCACGAGCATCGCGTCCACCGCGAAGAGTTGTTCCTCGAAGCGCCGTGCCCCGAGCCCGTACGCCACCAGCAGATGGGTCGCGGCTCCGGCCGGGCCGCCCGACTCGGCCAGCGCGGGCAGCACGGGCACCCCGTGACCGAGGTGGTCGGAGTCGGCCAGGGCCGAGAAGGCCGACAGCATCCGTGCCGCGATGATCTCCCGGTGCTGGGGCAGGAGGGCCAGGGCCTGCGGGGTGCACTGCCCGCCGCCCCCGCACTTGCACGGATCGCTGATGGGGCGATGCGCGCCGAGCAGGGAGCGGAACGGCTCGGGATAGTCCTCATGCCCGGGAAGGGCCTCGGTGCGCACGAGCACACCGGGGCGGGGGGTCCTGAGCCTCAGCCGCTCGGTTTCCCGGGAGAAGGCGGGATCGGGCAGGCCGCCCGAGGCGAGCCAGGCGGCCAGCCGCCGCCCCGCCGGGGAGGTGAGCCGGTCCGCCGCGGCCCGCGCTTCGAGCGGCACCTCCCGGTCCAGCCGCAGCAGGGCCTGGTCGAGGTCCGCCGGGCCGGGCTCGGTGCCCGAGTCCTCATACGCGGCGAGCCGGGCCGCCAGCTCCGACGGGTCGATGGTCCCCGTCGTCCAGGTGGGCGTGGCCAACAGGAACGGCAAGGAGTCCCCGAATTCCAGCCGCGCCCCGATCTCGGCCACGCGGCTGAGGCAGACGGACCAGATCGCCGTGTGCGGGCACTGGTGCTCCTGGAACCAGAAACGGAGGGCGCCCAGGCCGGACTGGATGCGGAGGGTGCGGATCTTCTCCTCCGCACCCTTGCCCATGACGAACATGACGACAGCTTCGAGCGCTTGTGCGAAGACGTTGTCGCTCAGCCATGAGGCAGGCTGCCGGTGCGCTGCGACGACCGGTTCCAGGGCCGTGCGGAGCCCCGCCAGGTCGGCGTGGGCGTGGACCACGAGGCTGTTCAGCGCCCGCTCCTCCTGCGCCGGGGTGCCCTTGCCGCGCAGCAGCGCGACGACCTCCTCGGCGAGTTCGGCAGGGGCGAGCGGTGCGGGATCCAGGCGCTCGGGGTACGGCACGGGCGGCAGGACGTCGCCCTCTGCGGCGGGCGGATCGGCCTCCTCGTCGGCCACGGCGCCACCGAACGCCTCGACCGCGCGTTCACGCAGGTCGGAGGGGAGCAGCTCGGCACTCGCCGCCAGTTCGGCGAGGACGGCGTCGCCCGCGTGCTTGCGGTGGCGGACGGCCAGGGCGAGGGCTTTGCCCTGGAGGCTGTGGTCCTCGTGGCCGAAGGCCTCGGCGGTCACCGGCAGCAGCTCGTCCGTGAGAGACCGGTCGTGCTTGATCGCCTTGTCGAGCATGGCCAGTTGGGCGCGCACGATCTTCTTCTCGGGCCGGAACAGGGCGGCCCTGGATGCCTCGACCAGGTGCTCGGTCTCCAGACGGCCCGCCTCGTCGAGTTCGGCCAGCTTCTCCTGGGCGCGGGCGGCCGCCAGCGAGTGCCCGCCGGAGAGCATCCGTACCCAGGTGAGGGTGTGCGCCTCCCGCTCGTCCGCGGTCAGGTCCAGGGCGGTCAGCAGGGCGAGGAAGCCCTTCACGATGCCGAGCCTGCCACCGCGCAGCAGCCGCGACAGACAGCCCTCGACCAGCATCTCGCGGCTGAGCAGTCCTTCCCGGGCGAGTGCGGCGAGCGCGTCGGGCCATCCGGGGTCGGTGTCCCGGGTGTACTGGAAGTCCGAGCCGGCCTCGTCCACCTCGAAGAGCCGGGGGACGGCCGCTTCAAGGAACGGATCGTCCCGCAGCCTTTCCTCGATCGTCTTACCCCGCTCCGGGATGTCCCTCTCCCAGCCGAGGATGAAGCTGTCCGTCATGGGCGGCTCGCAGCCGGCGATCAGCGACAGCCGCTTGATCAGCCCGTACTCCCACCCGCCGACGATGCGGCGCTCCGCCAGCCGGCGCGCCACCTCGGCCAGCCACTCGGGGGCACGGTCGCCCATCACGCCGACGACCGCCTGGGGATCCTCGGGCCCGGCCCACCACAGATCGCGGCTCGTGAGCCACTGGGCCGCGGCCGCCGCGCCGGTGCAGCACCCCGCCCCGGCGAGCAGCAGCCCCTGGCGCACCAGCAGGTGCCCCTCGCCCCGCCAGAATTCCGGGGTGTCCTTGCGCCACTGCTTGAGCACCGGCAGCCCCTTCCGCCGCTCGGCGTCGGTCAGGGCGCCGACCAGCTTGGGGATGTCCTCGACGCGGCCCTCGCGCACCGCGTCCAGCAGGGCGCGGATGCCGTCCGCGGTCCCGTCGGGGATCCGGTAGTCGGGGAAGTCGTAGGTGAAGGTCATCGGGTGGCTCCGGTGGGGGTGTCGGCGTTGTCCTGGGCGGTGGCGGTCGTACGGGGCGCGGCCGCGCGGCGGGCGATGCGGACGGCGAGGGCGTGCTTGCACGGGCCGCGTCCGCCGCGGTATTCGGCCCACCAGCGGCAGGTGCAGGTCAGCCGCCCTTCGGCGGACCTCACGCGGTGGCTGTGGTCCTCGACGGTGACGGTGGCCGTCTCGCCGTCGAGGCGCACCGCGCCCGCGTCGACGAGGGCGCGGGCGGCGCGCAGCCGGGGGTTGTCCCGCTCGGCCCGTGCGGTGTCGTACGGCAGCTCCCGGTGGAAGTACGTCGCCTCCGCCGTGTCGTAGCCGATGCGTCCGGCCGTTGCGAGGCGGGTGAGCGCGGCCCGTACCCGCTGCGGGGTCAGCCCGGACTGCGCGGCGAGATCGGCGATGTCGACGGCGGGGTCCCAGGCGAGCAGCACGGACACCAGGTCGGCGTCCTCGGCCGACTCGTCCGCCGCCAGGGCGTCGAGGACGCCGCCCTCGCCGGAGAAGCCCCGTGTCGTGTCCGCGGACAGGGTGAGGGTCAGCCGCATCCCGGGGAGTCCGATCTCCCACGCGCTCGCCACCGGACAGTTGCCCGCCGTGACGGCCGGGCCGTGGATCCGCAGCCCCGTCGCATGGCGCAGCACCCGGGTCAGCGCGGTCAGCCGCTCGGGCCCGGGCAGGCAGACCGCGCCGGGGACGGGCCGGGTGGTGGCGCGCAGCGAGCGGCCCGCCGGAACGACCCAGCGCGCTCCCTTGGAGGCGCCGCGGGTGGTGCTGGGGCGTGGCAGCGCGCGGAGGAAACGCACGGCCTCGGCCGTGGGGAGTTCGGCCCGCAGGTCGAAGCCGGCGGCGATCACCTGGGTCTCGGCGAAGCCGCGCAGCCAGCGCTCGGGCAGTGGCACCTTCTTCTCCATCACTGGCCCGTCGAAGGTGGTGACGGTCATTTCGTCGGGCCCGACCTCCAGACGCAGCGGATCGCTCGGGCCCACCCGGGTCAGGGCGTCCCGCAGCGGGCTGTTGACGTCGACGTTGGTCGTGCCGTGCCCGATATCGCCGTCGAGGGCGTCGCCCAGCATGTCGAGCCGCGCGTACACCCCGCAGCAAGCGGAGAACGACTCGAACCTCAGCCGGTCCCCGTTCCCGGTGACGACCGGGTCGCGCCAGTAGTCGAGCTGCGGCTGGTAGTAGCGGGCGGCGGCGATATCCGCGACGCACAGCAGTCCGGCGGCGGTGGCCTGGGGGTGGGTCAGGAAGCCGCTGAAGAAGCGCGGATGGGCTTCCTGTCCGGCCGGGGTGGCGCCGCCGGAGGTCTCCAGGCCGATGCTCCGTCCCTCTGCCGTGCCCCGCACGGCAGAGGGACGGAGATAGGTGTACGTCTGTGCCGTTCTCGTCATGGCCGAGATGCTATGGGCCACCACTGACACTTCGCTGGGGTGCGGGCCAGGTCGGACATCAGCATGTCGAAGACCTCGATCGCCTCGTCCGCGGCCCGGTTCCGCATCGCGGCGGCGAACGCCACCAAGTGGCCATCCGCCGGGGTTCGGCGAGGTCGGCGACCGAGGACTGGAGCCGGCGTTATGGCCGCGCGACCCGGATGTGGAAGAACCCCTCCCGGCCCATGACCCGGATCAAGGAGAAACCGGCGTCGGCGTGTCCGAGGGCAGGCCGCTCACCCGGCCTATGCACGCTCCGGCCGTTGGGAACGCAGCGGCCGGTAGCCGGCCGGATCGAGTTTGGCGAGTTCGGTGTCGACCTCGACATTGATCGTGCCGTGCAGTTGACGCTCTCGCTGTGCGCCGGGGAGATGTGCGCCAGCAGTTCGTCGTCCACTGCCCGGCCCTCGGCCCGCATCCGCGCGACGGCCAGACCGTAGTACTCCGTGGTCCAGGTCACCACGGAGTTGGTCAGCACCGTCAGGCACCACGCCTGCTCACTCTGCCCGGCCAGGAAACGCTCACGGATCTTCCCCTGGTGGGCGTAGTGCAGGTCCCGGCGCAGGGAGTGCAGAGACTCGCCCTTGTTGAGCTGCCGGGCGATCTTACGGCGGTAGGTCTCGTCCGCCAGGTAGCGGGCGGCGTAGACGGTACGCCGCAGCGCCCCGTACTCCTTGAGCGCGGCGGCCAGGGCGTTCTGCCGCGAGGACGCGGAGAGCTTGCCAACGATTAGCGAGGCGGTGGCGTGCCCGAACTTGATCGATGCGGCCAGACGCAGCAGATCGTCCCAGTTCTCCTCGATCAACCCCATATTGATCTTCTGGGTCAGCAGCGGACCGGCGACCGGCCAGTGCCTGCTGACGTCGTGCTGCGGGTCCATCCGGTACAGGGTGATCTTCCCCAGGTCCCGGATCCGCGGTGAGAGCTGCATTCCCACCAGGTCGAACAGCGCGAAGTTGACCAGCGTCACCCCGTGCGTGTCGGTGGCGTGCTCGGTGATCGGCAGGTCGGTCTTGTTGCCCATGATCTCGTCCAGTACGTACTGGGCCTCGCGCCGGGTGACCACGATGACCTTCGTGCCGAACGTCGAGTGCTGGTCCGAGACGTGGGTGTAGGTGGACAGGCCCTGTCCGGCTAAGTACTTCTTCATCGCTCGCGCGGTGGTCGACTTGCCCTGCACCGGGAACCGCTGCCCGTCCGAGGAGGACAGCGTGCCGCCGCCGAACGCCTGGGTCATCGGCAGGCGGTGGTGGTAGTTCACGATCGCGGCGTTCGCCGCGGCCAGGGTCTCCTCCCGGATGTACCACTCCTGGGTCCAGGCCAGGATGTCGTAGGAGATCCCGCACGCCTCCGCCATCCGCACCAGCCCGAGATTCGTGGCGTTGGCTATGAGGACGGCCAGCAGGTTGCGCTTGAGCTCCGGGGAACGCGACTGCTTCCCACCGGCGCGGGTGATGCAGTCCAAAAACCCGGTGCGGCGGTCCAACTCCACCAGCAGTGAGGCGATCGGGGCCAGCGGCAGCAGCTCGGAGAGCTCGTCGCGCAGCGAGGCGGCCTCGGCCGGGACGTCCTCGGCACACAGCGGAGGGATGATCAGCTCCCCCTTGTCCGACAGCCGTACCTCGCCGGTGCCCGCCCTGCGGTTGCCCAAGACCTTCTCCAGGTCCCCCATCGCCGCCTGAAGCTCCTCCTTGCACCCCTCCAGCGCGGCCCTGGCCGACGCGGGCTTGCCGACCAGCTGGCAGAACTGGTCCCGCTGCCCCGCCCACTGTTCGGGGGTGAACAGGTAGGAGGCCGGGTCGGCGTAGCGCCTGGACGAGGGCACGTACACGTCGCCCGACCGCAATCCGTCGCGCAGACCGAGCAGCACCGTCAGCTCCCAGAAGTGCCGGTAGGCCGTGACGTCCCTGGACTTCGCGGCCTGCTCCAGGTAGCCCGCCCAGCGCACCGGCACGAAGTCCGTAGGCGCCCCGTCCGGAACCTTCCGCGCCCCGGTCGCGTTCAGCTCCTTTAGGATCTTCACAGCCTCCATCAGCGACTCCGCACCGGTGCCGCCCTTGAAGGAGATAGCCCGCAGCACGTCCGGGGTGAACTGCCGCAGGTAGGAGTAGGAGTCGTCCAGCATCGCCAGATGTCCGTGATCTCGCGGCAACCGGGGCACGGCCCCGGCCATCGCGGCGCGCAGCCGCTCCATACCGATGGTGTTCCGCAGCCGTCCTCCGACCTCCTCGTCCGCGATGGCCACATCCAGCAGCACCGGCAGGATCTCGTCCAGCAGCGCCTGGCGCCCCTCCCCGGCCGCGGCCCGCGCCGCCAGAGCGTCGCGCATCTTGGTCCGCGCCCGGCTCTCCCGAGCCGAGACGGCCTGGTCGAACAGGCCGATGACCTCGTCCAGGACATCGGCGGCCGACTGCGCGAGGACCGTCAGCAGGATCGGGTGGCGGCGCTGGGGTTCGCGCCGGGATCCGGTCCTTGGGACTGCGGCCACGCCCCGGGTCGATGAACCCCACGTCCGCCGGGGTCAGCGTGAAGAACCGGATCAGCTCTTCCTTGTTGATCTCGGGGAAGCCCCGCAGCCGTTCCAGCTCGTCATCCGCGAACACACGGGTCGCCACCCGGGACCTCCACCGCAACCGCCCACGTCTCGTGGGCACCGTGCGCCACACCGTAGAAGCCCCGGCGGGACACGGTCAGGCAAACGGCCACATCGCGGCGTATCAGATGCCAAGCCGGCCATGGCCGTTGCCCATCTGCGCGACCAAGCCGACCATCCCCAGGCCACATCACCGCAGGTCAGGGATATCCGTTGTTTTTTCGGCGATTACTACGGGAACCCCTCCAGGGCCCCGGCATCCCGGGTGGCCCTCCACTCCTTGACATGCGAGTGGTAAAGCCGTTCCTGGCGCAGGACCGCACCCTTGCGGGGTGGGTGAACTCTGTGTCGCCGCGCTGCGCGGCTCTTGTTGAAGGGGCCCGTCACATAGGGAGTGAGAACAGCCGTACTGGCCCTGAGGGCCGGGCCGGCGTCGAGGGAAGAACCTCGGTCGACCAGGTACCGATCCAGCCCATCCCCTGCGCCGCCAGCACAAGCCCCGGGGCCGGCCCCGCTGTTGTAGAAGCCGTCGTTGTACCCGAAGAGCGCGAGGTTCGCCTCGGACCTGGTCGCGAAGACGCGGTCACGGGCGCACTCCGTCTTCACGAGCATCCACAGATTTTCCGCGAGGGCGTTGACGCTCCTATAGTTGTCAACTCGCTGCCGAGGCTGTCCGTGGGGCGGGCCGAAGCAGGTGGTAGACCTCGCGGATGACGTAGCGCTTGAGGC
>NZ_JBEYFS010000340.1:0-8629 GCF_040634475.1 Streptomyces sp. NPDC007095 | reverse complement strand
TACGTCCAGTACGAGGACTTCCGGCCGGCACGCCGAGAGCACGCACCGGACGCCGCTCCTTGACGGGCAAACGTTGCCTGCCGCGGCACTAGCGGCGACCGACGCCGAGGGCAGCCGGGTCGCCTCAAGCCCGACTGTTGTTACCAACCTCCGTGGATAGAACAGCCCGGCTACCCCGATGCGTTGGTGGCACGGATCGTCGCCGGGAGCCCGGGCCTGACGTGCTCGACGTCGGCCGCGGCGCCGGCATCGCAGCCCGCCGGTTCCAGGCGGCCGGCTGCGCCGTGCTCGGCGTCGAGCCCGATGCGCGGATGGCCGACTCGCGCGAGTCCTTGGCCTGGAGGTCGAGGTGGCGTCCTTGGATGCCTGGCAGCCGGCCGCCCGGATGTTCGACGTGGTCATCGCCGCCCAGTCACCGGCCTCGCGGCACCACCAGCGGCGCTTGTGACAGCGGAACTCCAATCCGCTCTCGCCGTAAGGGAGATCGCGTGGCCGGGTCACCGCCGAGCCCTTAACCCGGGTGGCGAACACCCCCCCGCAGGCCGGGCAGACTCTGGCTGTCTCGTCGGCCGTGACCAGGTGAACTCGGCGCCTTCCGTCGGCCAGCCCCTCAACCCGCGCGACGGACACCCCGTCGAGGTCGAGCAGCAACGTCGTATCGTTGACCAAGCCCGTGGCTCCTGCATGATCGTTCTGCGTCGAGAACAGAGATGATCACGCAGGCCCACGGGCATCCCGCATCCGGGGCCGTGCCGAATGCCTCATGACAATCGGCCGAGTGTGGTTCGCTGCTGGGGTGACTCAGGACTTGGAGATCGTCGCATTCGAATCCGCCGAGGCATTCCAGGCATGGCTCGGCGAGAACCACGCCGTCTCGCCCGGCATCTGGCTCAAGCTTCGCAAGAAGGGCCCCGGAATCGCCGCGCTGGACTACACCCAGGCGCTCGACGTGGCACTCTGCTACGGCTGGATCGACGGCCAGAAGGCAAAGTTCGACGACCAGTGGTGGCTCCAGCGGTTCACCCCGCGCAAGCCGCGCAGCAAGTGGTCCAAGGCCAACCGGGACAAGGTGGCCGCCCTGATCGAGCAGGGCCGGATGCATCCGCCGGGACAGGCCGAGGTCGACCGCGCCAAGGCAGACGGCCGCTGGGAAGCGGCCTACGACGGCGCGAAGACCGCCACGCTGCCGGACGACCTCACGGCGGCCCTGACCGCAGACCCGGCCGCGGCGGAGTTCTTCGAGACACTGGACCGGCAGAACCGCTACGCGATCCTGTACCGGATCCAAGACGCCAAGAAGGCCGAGACCCGGGCGCGCCGGATCGAAAAGTACGTAGCGATGCTGGCGAAGGGCGAGAAGCTGCACCCGTAGTCACGGAGCGGGACCGTGGCCGTGTGCTGCCCTGGACTCTCGGCGCGCTTGCGGCCCCGGCAGCAGCCACCAACCGCCGTCGCTGAGCGTAACGAAACGTCAGAGGCCCTGAGCAGGCGCACCGCTCAAGATCGAAGACCCACGTTGACCATCTGAGGCAGCGCTGCGTCCCAGACCGCATCGACGTAGTCTTTCCTCAGGTCCGCGTTCGGTACGTCCGGTTCGCTGGGGCCGGCACTGCCCTGCTGTCTCCTACGGGCTGTCTCTTGGTAGCTCTGACCAGTGTCCTCATGCGGCGGCATAGTTCCTTTTTACGTGCGTGGTGCTTGGTCATTAGTCGCTCTATCTGCACCGGCGCCCGCGATCCGATGCGATGAACGGACCTCTGCTGTTACTGGAGCAGGGCGAGATGCGGGGCACCTTCGGGCTTCATCGCTTGCCATGCGCGGGGGTCGGCGAAGCGCAGCCGGGACCGTCGCCGCTGAGCGGTCCAGCAAATCTAACGAGCCACCGGTGCGAGGGTTACCCAACGCTAAGCCCGGTCCGAGGCGCGGTCGGAACAGATCGGCAACTGGTCGCAGCACCTGGCGCAGCTTGCCGGATAGCCGCTGGACGAGAACATGGCGTCATGAGCCCTGTGGCGTGAACCGAGGGGGTACGGCTTCAACTGCCCTGGAGAGGCAAGGCCACTGCTGGCAGGCTGAGTTGGGACGAAGGGCGGGGTCTCTTGCGGGGTGACAGGCGGCAGATTCAGACGGCGGTCCTGGGCAGTGCAGACTCGGAGCAGCCGCTGATGCTGCCTTTGGAGGCGATCGAGCTGGACGCCTTCCGCCGCCGCCACGAGCACGACACTTTCTGGTGCGGGTTGCTGCTCGGCGGCTACGGGGGGGGCGATTGACCACGAAGTTGTACACCGACCGGGCCTGTTCCCTGTCAAGTCGTGCGTGTTGAGGACTCTCAGACCGATTGCCGGCCTCCCAGGGTGCCCCGGGAGCCTCGTCGTGGATTCCGGGCTGTTCTTGGTCCGATGTCAGATTGCCCAGTGCCTGCGGGCCTCGACGGTGACCGTGACAGTTCCGCGCCGGCTCCGGCACTCCAACCGTCCCTCGACCGCCTTGGAGCGAGGTGGTCCAGGACCTTGACGCTGGTGTCGGACGACGGTCAGGTCGCGGTCGACAGAGGCGCTCCGGGCTCCGGTTGAGTGGCGGCGGTGGGAGTCGTGCGCACCGTCAGGGTTGGGCAGCATCCGCCAGGGGGAGCCTGTGTCCTGCGGACCGCTGACTGACGCGGAACCCCTGTGGTGTAGCGGCCGTTGTTCGAGAGCCGGAGAAACTTCAGGGATGGAGTTGATGCACGGTGGAACGACGCATGCCGGTGGCGACGCACTGGGGCAGTTTCGTAGCCGTGGTCGATTCGGGTCAGCTGGTGCGCATTGAGCCCCGGGGTGATGACCCCGCGCCGTCGCCGATCGGCCCGGGCATGGTGACGGCTGCTGAGGACAGTGCGCGTGTGCTGCGTCCCGCGGTGCGCAAAGGGTGGCTCAATGGCTTGCCGCGCGCCGATGAAACGGCCAGAGGTGCGGACGCCTTCGTAGAGGTCAGCTGGGACGACGCGCTCACGCTGGTGAGTGAGGAATTACGCCGAGTGCGCGCACAGCACGGGGACAGCGCGGTGTTCGGCGGCTCGTACGGCTGGGCCAGTGCGGGCGGGTTCCACAATGCGCAGGGTCAGCTCCAGCGGTTCCTGGCGTTGGGCGGGGGCTACACCGACTCGCGCAACACGTACAGCACCGCCGCTCTTGAGGTCATCCTTCCGCATGTGATCGGCGGGGCTCCGTGGAGCTACCAGTCCCGGATGCCGATGTGGGACGAGATCGCCGAGAGCTGTGAGCTCGTGGTGGCGTTCGGGGGGCTGGCTCTGAAGAACAGCCAGATCAACCCTGGCGGGCTGGCCCGGCACCAGACGCGGGACCTGCAGCGGAAGTGCCGTGAGGCCGGGGTGCGGTTCGTGAACGTCAGCCCGATCCGCAGTGACACCGCCGACTTCCTCGACGCCGAGTGGCTGCCGGTCATCCCCAACACCGACACCGCCTTGATGCTCGGCATCGCGCACACGATGCTGGTCAACGACTGGTACGACGAGGACTTCCTCACCCGCTGCTGCGAGGGGTTCGACCGCTTCGCCTCCTACCTAACCGGCGACGTGGACGGCGTCGTCAAGGACGCCGACTGGGCCGCGAGGATCACGGGCATCAGCCGCGACACGATCCCCGATCTCGCCCGCCGCCTGTCCACACAGCGTTCCCTCATCATGGTCAACTACGCCATTCAGCGGGCGGACCACGGTGAGCAGCCGATCTGGATGTCGGTCGTGCTGGCGGCCATGGCGGGTTCGCTGGGCCGGCCCGGCTGCGGCTGGGGCGCGGGCTACGCAACGATGGACGCGACCGGTGTTGCCCCGGGCCGCCCGTCTGTGGCGTCGATGCCCCGGGTGGCGAACCCTGTTGCGGACTTCATTCCGGTCGCCCGGATAGCCGACACCCTGCTGGAACCGGGCGCGACCATCGACTATGACGGTCAGCGCCTGACCCTGCCGGACCTGCGCCTGATCTACTGGTGCGGAGGAAACCCCTTCCACCACCACCAGGACCTCCACCGCCTCACCCGAGCCTGGCAGCGCCCGGACACGGTGGTGGTCCATGAAGCCTGGTGGAATACCACGGCGAAGTTCGCCGACATCGTGCTGCCCGTCGCGACCAGCCTGGAGCGTGACGACTTCGCCGCGGGGTTCTCCGACCCTCACCTCGTCGCGATGCCGAAGGTCCGCGAGCCGGCCGGCGAGGCACGCACCGACCACCAGATCTTCGCCGCTTTGGCTGCCCGGCTCGGCTATGAGCGCGAGTTCACCCAGGCGCGTTCCGAGATCGAATGGGTCCGGCACCTCTACGTCCAGACACGGGCGAACCTCGGCGACGACGCGGCCCTGCCAGACTTCGACGACTTCTGGCAACGCGCCTCCGGTGTCGAACTGCCGGCACTCAGCGGGCCGTTTCCTGGCAGCTTCGAAGCACTGCGCTCCGATCCGCAGCGCTTCCCCCTGACGACGCCGTCGGGCCGGATCGAGATCTTCTCCGAGGAGATCGACTCGTTCGGCTACGACGACTGCACCGGACATCCGACGTGGTTCGAACCCGTGGAGTGGCTTCGCGCCGACCTGGCGGACCGCTTCCCGCTGCACCTGATCTCGAATCAGCCTGCCTCACGCCTGCACAGCCAGTACGACAACGGTGGCCACAGCCTCAAGTCAAAGATCCACGGCCGCGAGCCCGTAACGATCAATCCGCAAGATGCGGCATCACGCGGTATCGAGAACGGCATGATCGTGCGCGTCTTCAACGACCGAGGCAGCTGCCTGGCGGGCGCGATCCTGTCGGACGCCGTTATGCCCGGCGTCATCCAGCTGTCCACCGGAGCGTGGTGGGACCCGGCCCAGCCGGGCCGGAGCGGAACCTTGGACCGCCACGGCAACCCGAACACCCTCACCGGGGACCGCGGGTGCTCGCGTCTGTCCCAGGGACCCAGTGCGCACAGTGCTCTCGTCGACGTCGAGGTCTACGACGGGCCGGTCGAGGAGGTACTCGCCTTCACACCACCACACCTCGAACACTGAAACGAAGCCAACTCGACGACGGGCGAGTTTGCCGTGTTCACCCTCGTCGGGCGCCCGGTCGGCAGGTCCGACCGGCGCCCAGCCTCCACTCGGACGTTTGCGTCGTCGTAACTGCGTGAATACGGTGCGCAGTCATGACTGCACTTCAAGATCTCAAGTACGGCCAGTGGTTCAGGGGCGCCGATGTCGACGGCGACGGGTTCATTACCCAGCACGACGTCCGCAAGATGAGCGAGCGCTACATCAGCGCCCGCGAGACCACCCCTGATGCCGAGACCGTCCGCCGGCTCACCGAGGGGATGGACCAGTTCTGGTCGAACGTCATCGCCCCGATGGATCAGGACGGTGACGGGAAGGTCGATGTGCGGGAGATGACCGAAGGCTTCAAGAGTGTCCTGACCGACCGCGCGCTCTACCCGCAGCAGATTGCGCCGGTCACCAACTGCTTCTTCGACCTCGTCGACCTCAACGGAGACGGCAAGATCGACCAAACCGAGTTCCAGCAGATGTTCGACTCGGTCGCCGCCGTCCCCGGCGAGGACTGCGCCGCCGTTTTCGCCGCTCTGGACCTTGATGGTTCCGGCGGACTGGACCGTGACGAGTTCCACCAGGCACTCGAAGAGTTCTTCTACGGCAACGACCCCGACGCTCCCGCCAACCACATCTTCGGCAAGGTCACCGCCTGACAGTCCCCGGATACGCCCCCGGACCCGCGCTTATGCCAGGGCCTGCCCCCTGGCTAGCGGCCGCGTGGCGGCGTGGGTCGCGTAGCACCTCAGAGCGTCGGGTGTGGTGGGGTTGGCAGCGTGCGCACTGTGGCGGCGGGCTGCGACAGCCAGACGCACGAAGCGGATGGCCCGGTCGACCATCGTCCCGATCGCCGATCGCCGATCGCCGATCGCTGGCCACGGCCGATGATGAGATCGCCCTCCCAATCCCCTGGCCTGGAGCGCTCGTTGACTATGGTGGGGCGGTCGCGGATCAAGGTCATGTTCTTGATCTTGTTGGGTGACGGAACGCCCCGGCGCTGCTTCTTGCGTCGGGTTCGCCCGGTCCGCAGCCTGCCCTGACGCCGGCCCAGGAGTCCGGCGAAGAGTCCGCGATAGATCGTCTCGGCGCACGCGTGCATCTGCGGCTCGTCGGGGTACTGCCGCCGGAGGTAGCGGGAGATCTGCTGCGGCGACCACTTCTCGTCGATTTTCTCGCGGACCACGATGCGCAACGGGGCATGGTCGCGGATCTTCTCGGTTTTCGGACGCTGCCTGCGAAGCAGTGCCTGATTCTGCGCCCACCAGGGGGCGTAGCTTCCGTCCTCCTTCTTTCTCCGGGCGATCTCCCGGTAGACGGTGGACGTGCTCTTCCCGATCACGGCGGCGATCGTGGTGGGCGGCTTCCCGGTGCGCGGGCCGTCGGCGATGGCGATGCGGTCGTCCTGGGTGAGGAAGCGTGGCGAGACAGAGACATCAGGGATGATCATGCTTCCAGCTTCGATGAACCACTTGGATCCACAGCTGGTGGATACGCCCACTTGGCGGGCTGCCGCAGCCCCCTTCAACCCCTGACGCACCAGCTCGAAGTACTGCCGCCTGGCGGCAGTGGGCTTGCGGTTGGTTCCTCCACGAGGCATGCGAACGATCTCCTTCCGCGGCGTTCGCAACCATCGATGGAATTCAAGATGTATAGGCTCAGCAGTTCATCGACGCGGTAGTCGGGCGCCAGCAGAATCGGGTCACCCGGCAGGATCCCGACTGACGCTTCGCGCTCCGCCAGCGCCCACCCCGCGAGAACGGGAGCGCGCGATGTGCCAGTTGCCACCGGCCTGGGAACCCAGAAGACACGCCACTTGCTCACCGCGCCACCCTGTCAGATCGGCTTCAACACGCCGATTCAATAGGGATGGCCTGCCACTTCGCGCACCATCCGGACCCGGACGGCAGCCGCACGAGTGCCGGCGCCGCTTGCGGGGCGTGGCCAGCGCCGACCACCTGTACGTGAAGTCCGCGGCCGCCGCCTGGCTGCGTGGCCGCGGTGAGCAGGCCCGCTTCGACTTCACCCGGCCCGACGGCGCGCCGGTCGGCTCCGTCGTGGACATCCAGTTCAAGGACCGCGGGCTGCGGGTGCACCTGGATGGAGCGGTGGCCCCGGTGTGGGACGACGGGAGCGAACCGGTGCTGGGGGTGTCGGTGCCGGTGGACCGCGACACCCTGATCGACCGCTGGTGCGTGCACCGCATCCGCCTGGACAGCGAGGGCGCGGCCCGCCGGGTGAAGATCGGCACGGAGGCGTGCGCGCGGCCCACCGAGTGGTTCGGCCTGGACGACTGCGCGATGACGGAGCGCGGCCTGTCGACGCCGGCGGTTGAGCGGATCATCGAGTCCCGCCGTACGCCTCCTCCGGCGCGGTGGTCGCCGGGCAAGGTGAAGAAGGTGCCGGAGCCGGATGCGCGGGCCCAGGGGCTGCTGCGCCGGCTGCTGTATGCGCGCCGGATCGAATCCGTGGTCCTGGTGACGCAGGTGTGCGGGGAGATCTCCGACCTGGCCGGGGTGAGCCCGGCGATTCAGGGGCAGCTGGAGGCCGCGGTGCGCCACGCGCGCGTCTGGCTGGAGGAGCAGGCCGAAGTCCGCCGGAAGTTGTTCGCCAGCCTGGACGAGGCGGTGGCTGATCAGAGGGCCGGGCGGGTGCGCAGGCTCCTGTTTCGGGTCAACGCGACCGCCTCCCATGACCGCACGGAAGCCGAGGAGGCCATCGTGGCGCGGGCGGCCGACTACTTCGCCGGCCTCGAGAGCCACACGCGGCAGGCGGTTGAGGCGGAGGCGGCTACCGAGCGGGCAGCGGCGGAAGCGGCCGGCCGCGTGCGCACCCTCCTCAAAGACCTGCGCCGCCATGACGCATACGCCTACGAGCTCCGTGATCAGGTGAAGGAGCTGCTGCGGGCGGCGACTCCGGCGGGGGACCATGTGACTGCCGGGCAGGCGCGAGACGTTGCCCTGTGGAAAGAGCGCTTCGCCGCCGGCCGGTCGCTGCCCCCGTATCCGCTGCACAGCCGGGTGGGACGCCGGTACTGGATCGCGCGGAGCTGTCCACGCTGTCACGCGGAGCAGGGCAAAGACTGCGTGCTCGTCGCAGGAACCGACACGGGCGAAAGGCGCAAGTATCCCCATGACGAGCGGGTGCAGCTGATTTTGGACGAGCGCAAGGCCAAGCAGAAGCAGACCCTGCGGGCGTGGCGGGTGGACGAGGTCACATGCCCGGACTGTGGCAAGGGTTACAACACGCCGTGCGAGAGCCCGGCCGGTCCGCACCGCTCCCGGGTTGAACTTGCCAAGGAGAACAGCCGTCTTCGCAAGCCCCCGCCGAAGAGGTGAGCGGGAAGGACCTGTTCGGGCAGAGGCAGAAACACCGCCGAGGCACCGAACTGCCCCGCGCCGCCCTGCTGCATGCCCGGATGACGCCGCCCGTGCCCGGACGCTGATCAGCCGGGCGATCGTTGCGGGATGAGCTGCTGCTCCGGACGGTCGATCTCACGCCACAGCGCCGGCCTTCCCGGGCCTCTGCGTTTACGGCAGGTCAGCAGACGGTCGGCGACGC
>NZ_JBEYFS010000339.1:0-8679 GCF_040634475.1 Streptomyces sp. NPDC007095 | reverse complement strand
GCGCTGCATCGCCGTCCCGTACGTCGCCGCGCAGGCCGAGGACCCGGCGTTCGCCACGGCGGAGCTGCTGCTGCGCGGCGGTCAGGGCGAGTTCACCGCGCAGGCCGCGTACGACTGGCTCGCGCGCTCGGCCTCGGCTTCCTGAGTCGCGGGCCGCCTCCCGATGTCTTCCCGAACCGCGGCCACGCCTCGATGACTTGCCGTGCCTGGCGTCGACTCAGGAGGCGTGCGGCACGATCTTGCCCCGCGGTGGCCGCGCACCGCGTGCGCGCCTGTCTCAGGCCGCCTCCCGATGTCTTCCCGAACCGCGGCCACGCCTCGATGACTTGCCGTGCCTGGCGTCGGCTCAGGAGGCGTGCGGCACGATCTTGCCCCGCGGTGGCCGCGCACCGCGTGCGCGCCTGTCTCAGGCAGCTTCCCTCGCCCCCGCCGTACCGGCCCCCCGCACACTCCCGTCACGGTGGATCGGTGCCCCGGAGCCGGTGAGAGGAGCGCCTGTCCCGCCCTCCCGCGCCGCGACGATCTCCGCCGCGATGGACAGCGCGGTCTCCTCGGGCGTACGGGCCCCGAGGTCGAGCCCGATCGGGGATCTCAGTCGGGCCAACTCCGGCTCGTCAAGGCCGACTTCACGCAGCCGACGCGCACGGTCCTCGTGGGTGCGGCGCGACCCCATGGCGCCGACGAACGCCACCGGCATCCGCAGGGCCGCCTCCAGCAGCGGTACGTCGAACTTGGCGTCGTGGGTGAGCACGCACAGGACCGTGCGGTCGTCGGTCACGGTGCGCCGGAGGTAGCGGTGCGGCCAGTCGACCACGATGTCGTCGGCGTCGGGGAAGCGGACCCGGGTGGCGAAGACCGGGCGGGCGTCGCACACGGTCACGTGGTAGCCGAGGAACTTGCCGACCCGTACCAGCGCCGTCGCGAAGTCCACGGCGCCGAAGACGATCATTCGGGGTGGCGGCACGCTCGACTCGACGAGCAGGGTCACGCCGCCCGGGCAGCGCGCGCCGTCCTCCGACAGTTCGAGGGTGCCGGTGCGGCCCGCCGCCAGCAGGGCACGTGCCTCGGCCGCCGCCGTACGGTCCAGCTCCGGACGACCGCCGAGGCTCCCCTCGTGGGAGACGCCCGGGCCTCCCGCATACGACGTGGACGGCCCGGAGGAGCCGGACGAGCCGTCGGGGCGGACGAGCAGCACCCTCCCCAGCAGTTCCACCGGTCCCCGGGCCACCCGGGCGACGGCCGCCGCCTCACCCCGGGACGCGGCCACCAGCGCCGCCGCGTACACCGGCCGCTCAGGCGCGTCCGCGCGCACCGGGGTGACCAGGACCTCGATGACCCCACCGCAGGTCAGCCCCACCGCGAAGGCGTCCTCGTCGCTGTAGCCGAACCGTTCCAGCACCGTCCGGCCGTCCTGGAGCGCCTGGACGCACAGGTCGTACACGGCGCCTTCCACACAACCGCCGGAGACCGAACCGACGGCCGTGCCGCCGCTGTCGACCGCGAGGGCGGCGCCGGGGCCGCGGGGGGCGCTGCCGCCGACGCTCACGACGGTGGCGACGGCGAAGTCCCGGCCCTCCTCGGCCCACCGGTTCAGCTCGTCGGCGATGTCAAGCATCCCGGTCCCCTCCCGCGCCGGCCAGCAGCACCCGGTCCGGGCGGATCGGCAGATTCCGGTGGCGAACACCGGTCGCGTGCCAGACCGCGTTGGCGATCGCCGCCGCCGCTCCGACGACCCCGATCTCGCCGATGCCCTTGATACCGACCGGGTCCCCGGGGTCTGGGTCGTCCACCCAGTCCGCCTCGATGTCGGGTACGTCGGCGTGCGCGGAGAAGTGGTAGCCGGCGAGGTCGGCGCCGACATGGCCGCCGCCGGCCCGGTCCCGGTGAGCCTCCTCGTGCAGGGCCATGGACAGGCCCCAGATCATGCCTCCGACGAACTGACCGCGCGCGGTCAGCGGGTTGACGATCCGGCCGGCGGCGAAGATGCCGAGCATCCGCCGCACCCGCACCTCCCCGCTGGTGACATCGACGGCGACCTCGGCGAACTGCGCCCCGAAGGAGTGCCGTTCCTTCTGCTCCAGCGCGCCGACCGCCTGTGAGGTGTCCGAGCGTGCCGTGATCCCCTCCGGCGGAATGCCGCCGCCCAGGGCCAGCCGCTCGCGCAGTTCGTCCGCCGCGACCCTGATCGCCCAGGCCCAGGAGCGGGTGCCCATCGAGCCGCCGGCGATCATCGCGAAGCCGAAGTCGCTGTCCGCGATGCGCATCCGGATGCGCTCCGGCGCCACCTCCAGCGCGTCCGCGGCGATCAGGGTGAGCGCGGTCCGGGCCCCGGTCCCGATGTCGGACGCGGTGATCCGTACGGTGAAGGTGCCGTCCGGCTCGGCCGTCACGGCCGCCGTGGACGGCGCGGACAGCACGGGGAACGTGGACGCGGCCGTGCCGGTCCCGAGCAGCCAGCGGCCCTCGCGACGGACGCCGGGACGCGGGTCACGGTCCGCCCAGCCGAACCGGCGGGCCCCCTCCTCGAAGCACGCAAGCAGGTTGCGGCCGCTGAACGGCAGCCCGGAGACGGGGCCGACC
Organism: Streptomyces sp. NPDC007095; assembly: GCF_040634475.1. Classification (NCBI taxonomy): domain Bacteria; kingdom Bacillati; phylum Actinomycetota; class Actinomycetes; order Kitasatosporales; family Streptomycetaceae; genus Streptomyces; species Streptomyces sp. NPDC007095. Next base: position 6,099 of record NZ_JBEYFS010000339.1, on the reverse strand, counting down.
GCCGGTTCGTTGCGGGCGCGCAGCGCGATCGGGTCGATGCCGCACTTCTCGGCGAGTTCGTCGAGCGCGGACTCCAGCGCGAACGAGCCCGGTGCCTCGCCGGGCGCCCGCATCCAGCTCGGGGTCGGCACGTCGAGCCGTACGACACGGCTCTGTGAGTAGTGCGCGTCGCAGGCGTACATCGCACGTCCGAACTCGGAGCACCGCTCGACGAACTCGTGGACGGTCGAGGTGAGGCTCTCGGCCCGGTGGTCGAACGCGCGCAGCCGGCCGTCCTCGTCGGCGCCGAGCCTGACCCGCTGGGCCGTGGGGCTGCGGTAGCCGACCAGCGAGAACATCTGACGGCGGGTCAGTACGACGCGTACGGGACGCTGCAGGACGGTCGCGGCCATCGCGGCGGCGACCGAGTGCGGGCGGGTGCCCTTGGAGCCGAAGCCACCGCCGACGTGTTCCGAACGCACCCGCACCGACTGGGGGTCGAGCGAGAACAGCTTCGCGAGCTCGTCCGCCACGAACCTGCTGCCCTGGTTGGAGTCGACGACCTCGAGCCGGCCGCCGTCCCAGCGCGCGATCGCCGCGTGCGGCTCCATGGGGCTGTGGTGCTCCTCCGGAGTGCTGTACTCGGCGTCCACGACGACGGCGGACGCGGCGAGTTCGGCCTCCAGGTCACCCTTTTGCGCGGCGGGGGCGCTCTCCGGCGCGTACACCCCGGGAAGCCCGGCGGTGAACACGACGTCGTGCGGCTCCTCGTCGTACGTGACGACGAGGGCCTCGGCGGCCTCCCTGGCCTGTTCGGGCGTCTCGGCGACGACCAGAGCCACCGGCCAGCCCACGAACGGGACCCGGTCGTGCTGGAAGATCTGGGCGATCGGGTCGGGCGCCCCGAAGGCGTTCGTGTAGTCGCCGTTGAGGCGCGGGGCGTTGTCGTGGTGCAGGACGGCGACGACGCCCGGCATCGCGAGGACGGGCGCGGACTCCACCGCGCGGATCCGGCCACGGGCAATGGTGGACAACACCAGCCAGCCGTGGGCGAGTTCGGGATACGGGACCTCGCCCGCGTAGCGCGCCGCCCCGGTGACCTTGGCCACGCCCTCGACGCGGGTGTGCGCGGCGCCGACGGCCCCGAACGTCGCGGTCGCCGCCGTCGTCGTGGTCGCGGTCGCGGTCGTACCGGTCATCGGGCAGCCTCCTCGGTGAGTTCGGTCAGCATCGCCACGACCAGATTGCGCATCAGGGGCACCTTGTATCCGTTGTGGGGCAGCGTCCGGGCGGCCGCGAGCTCGGCGTCCGCGGCGGCGGCGAAGGCCTCGGCGCTCGCCGGTCCCCCGGTCAGCGCCCGCTCGGCCGCCCGGGCCCGCCACGGCCGGGAGGCCACCGCCCCGAAGGCAAGGCGCACTTCGCGTACGACACCGTCGTGGACGTCGAGGGCGGCGGCGATCGAGCCGATCGCGAACGCGTACGAGGCGCGCTCGCGCACCTTGCGGTAGCGGGATCGGGCGGCGACCGGGGCGGCCGGCAGGGTGACGCCGGTGATCAGCGCGCCGGGCGGCAGGGCGGTCTCCAGGTGCGGGGTGTCACCCACCGGCAGATAGAACTCCGCGAGCGGCAACTCCCCCGGCCCGTCCGCCGTTTCGTACGAGACGACGGCGTCGAAGGCGGTGAGGGCCACGGCCATGTCCGAGGGGTGCGTGGCCACGCAGTGCGTGGAGGCGCCGAGGATGGCGTGGTTGTGGTGCTCCCCCTCGACGGCCGGGCAACCGCTGCCGGGGACCCGCTTGTTACAGGGCTTCGCCAGGTCGGTGAAGTAGCCGCAGCGGGTGCGCTGGAGCAGGTTTCCGCCGACCGTGGCCATGTTGCGCAGCTGACCGGAGGCCCCGGCCAGCACGGCCTGGGTCAACGCCGGGTAGTGGCGCCGCACGTCGGGATGGGCGGCGAGGTCGCTGTTGGTCACGGTCGCGCCGATCCGCAGCCCGCCGCTCTTTGTGAACTGGACTCGGTCGAGGGGGAGTTCACGCACGTCGACGAGCCGGGCGGGCCGCTCCACCCCGCTCTTCATCAGGTCGACGAGATTGGTACCACCGCCGAGATAACGCGCGTCGGGGTCGGCGCCGAGCAGAGCGACCGCGCCGGTGACGTCGAAAGCGCGCTCGTAGTCGAACTCCCTCATGCCGCCGCCTCCTTGGTCTCGGACGACCGTGTATCGGACGACTGCGCCGCCCGCGCGACGGCCTGGACGATCGACACATACGCGCCGCACCGGCACAGGTTGCCGCTCATCCGCTCACGGATCTCCTCGGGCGTGAGCTGCGGAACCCCCGCTTCGGGCCGCACGTCGGCGGTCACGGCACTCGGCCAGCCCGCCGCGTGCTCCTCGATCACCGCGAGGGCCGAACAGATCTGGCCGGGCGTGCAGTAGCCGCACTGGTAGCCGTCGAGGTCGAGGAAGGCCTGTTGCACGGGATGCAGCCGCTCACCGTCCGCCACCCCTTCGATGGTGGTGATCTCGCGTCCCTCGGCGGCGACGGCGAGTTGCAGACAGGAGACGGCACGGCGTCCGTCGAGCAGCACCGTGCAGGCGCCGCACTGGCCCTGATCACAGCCTTTCTTCGTACCGGTGAGATCGAGACGCTCACGCAGCGCGTCGAGCAGGGTGGTGCGATGGTCGACGGGCAGCGTGTACTTCTCGCCGTTGACGTGCAGGGTGATGGCGCTGGACGTCGAGGTCGTACCGCCGGACGTCGTAGGGGCCATGATCAGCCTTCTTTCGCCTGTCTGAGGGGGAAAGGAAGTCGCGAGAGGGCCAGGAAAAGGGAACACCGATGGTCCGCACTGGCCGGATCCGGCGGTATGGTGAAACCAAGCGGACAGGTGTCCGTTAAGCCTGAACCTATCGGACAGCTGTCCGCTTAGCAAGGCACCCGCCGGGCAGGGCGGAGGACGAAGGAGGCCCGGGTGCAGCAGAAGAAGGCCACCCCGCTGCGCTCGGACGCGCAACGCAACCGCGAGCGCATCCTCGATGTGGCCCTCGCCGAGCTGACGCGGTCGGCGGACACCCCGCTCAGCGCGATCGCCAAGAAGGCGGGGGTCGGGCAAGGGACGTTCTACCGCAACTTCCCCAATCGCGAGGCACTCCTCCTGGAGATCTACCGCCACGAGGTGCAGCAGGTCGCCGACGCCGCGGCCCAGCTGCTCGAAACGCGTGCGCCGGACCGGGCCCTGCGGGAGTGGATGGACCGCCTCGCCCAGTTCGCCATGACCAAGGTCGGCCTGGCCGAGGCCCTGCGCGCGACCACCCTCGCGCACGGCACCCTGACCCGGCTCGGACACGGCGCGATGTCCTCGGCCATCGCGCTGCTCCTGGCGGCGAACGACAAGGCTGGCACCATCCGCCCCGGAGTGACACCCGAGGACTTCTTCCTCTTCATCGCCGGTCTCTGGCAGATCGACGCGGACGGGGAGTGGCAGCCGCGCGCCACCCGCCTTCTGGACCTCGTGATGGACGGCCTACGGGTGGGCGCGCCGGGTTCCGCGCCGCCCGAGTGAGCCGAGCCGCGGTCTGGCGGGGGCGGGAGCGGCGGGCCGTCGTCACCGACAGCCGCTCCTGCGCGCACGACGAAGCCGTCCACCTGTTCTCCCCCGTGGCGGACGGCTCGCGTCGCGGTGTTCAGAGATCGGGATCGGTGTCGGCGACGTAAGTGTCCTGGGCCGCTGGACGACACCCGCCGGGGCGGGCGACGGGATTCGAACCCGCGTCTCTCTCTTGACAGGAGAAGTAGCCGAAACCTTCGCACCTGAACGAGTTCACCGTAGTGGTGGACGCCGTCGCGGTCACCTGGTTTCCGGCGTGCGGCAGACGCGTACCGGGGCGTTGTCAGTGGTGGCGTGCAGGATGGCGCGTATGACAACACCAGCCGCAGTGATCGTGGATGCCGCCGCCTACGCGCAGGCGGTCGAGGACGCCGTGAAGGCTTCGGCCGCCTACTACGCGGGCGGCACGTCGGTACTGGACGACGACACCTACGACCGGCTCGTGCGGGGCATCGCGGCGTGGGAGTCCACTCATCCCGACGAGGTGCTGCCCGACTCACCGACCGGGAAGGTCGCCGGTGGCGCCGTGGAGGGCGATGTCCCGCACACGGTACCCATGCTGAGCCTGGACAACGTGTTCTCGCCGGAGGAGTTCACCGCCTGGACCGCGTCGCTGGCCCGGCGGATCGGCCATGACGTCACACGGTTCGGTGTCGAGCCGAAGCTCGACGGGCTCGCGATCGCCGCCCGGTACACCCACGGTCGCCTCACCCGGCTGATCACCCGTGGCGACGGGACGGCCGGGGAGGACGTCTCGCACGCCATCGGCACCGTCGAAGGTCTCCCGGCCGAACTCGCCGAGCCGGTCACGGTGGAGGTGCGCGGCGAAGTCCTGATGACCACCGCCCAGTTCGAGCACGCCAACGAGGTGCGCACCGCGCACGGCGGACAGCCGTTCGCGAACCCGCGCAACGCCGCGGCGGGCACCCTGCGCGCCAAGGACCGCGCCTACACCGTGCCGATGACCTTCTTCGGCTACGCCCTGCTGCCGCTGCCCGGCACCGAGGAGGCCCTCGCGGCGCGGCTGGGTGAGGGCGCGCACAGCGAGCTGATGGCGCGATGCGGCGAGCTCGGCGTGAACACCACGGCCGCCACCACCGTGCCCGGGACCACGGCGGAGACCGCCGAGCAGGTCCTGGCCCGGGTGAAGGAGATCGCCGCGCTACGGGCGGAGTTGCCGTTCGGCATCGACGGGATCGTCATCAAGGCCGACCTCGCCGCCGATCAGGAAGCCGCCGGATCCGGTTCGCGCGCACCGCGCTGGGCGATCGCCTACAAGCTGCCGGCCGTGGAGAAGATCACCCGGCTGCTGGAGGTGGAATGGAACGTGGGCCGCACCGGCATCATCGCTCCGCGCGCGGTCCTCGAACCGGTCGAGATCGACGGCTCCACCATCACCTACGCCACCCTCCACAACCCCGCCGACATCACCCGCCGCGACCTGCGTCTGGGCGACCATGTGATGGTCCACCGCGCCGGAGACGTGATTCCCCGCGTCGAGGCCCCCGTCGCCCATCTGCGTACCGGCGAGGAGCGGCCGATCGTCTTCCCCGAGGTGTGCCCGCGGTGCGGCTCCGCCATCGACACCAGCGAGCAGCGCTGGCGCTGCGAGAACGGCCGCAACTGCCACCTGGTCGCCGCCCTCTCGTACGCCGCCGGCCGCGACCAGCTCGACATCGAGGGCCTGGGCCACACCCGTGTCGTCCAGCTCGTCGAGGCAGGACTGGTCGCCGATCTCGCCGACGTGTTCGCCCTCACCCGCGACCAGCTCCTCGGCCTGGAACGGATGGGTGAGACCAGCACCGACAATCTCCTCGCGGCGATCGGCACGGCCAAGGGGCAGCCGTTGTCGCGGGTGCTGTGCGCGCTCGGCGTCCGCGGGACGGGCCGCTCCATGTCCCGTCGTATCGCCCGGTACTTCGCCACCATGGACCACATCCGTGCCGCCGACGCCGAATCGATGCAGCGGGTCGAGGGCATCGGCACGGAGAAGGCCCCGTCCATCGTGGCCGAACTCGCCGAACTCGCCCCGCTCATCGACAAGCTCGCCGCGGCAGGGGTCAACATGACCGAGCCCGGCGCCACCGCGCCCGTCATCACTGACGACACCGACACCGGCACCCAGGGCGCTGAGCCGGCGGGCGGGCCGCTGACCGGGATGGCGGTCGTCGTCACCGGAGCCATGACCGGCCCGCTGGAGAAGCTCAGCCGCAACGAGATGAACGAACTCATCGAGCTCGCCGGCGGCCGCTCCTCCTCCAGCGTCTCCAAGAAGACCTCGCTGGTCGTCGCCGGCGAAGGCGCCGGATCCAAGCGCGCCAAGGCAGAGGACCTCGGCATCCGGCTGGTCACCCCCGACGAGTTCGCGGCTCTGGTCGCCGACTACGTCGACCGGCCCTTGACGGCCGACGCCGACGTGGCGTGACGCGGCAGGCCAGGGCCGGTGCGAAGGTCGTCGTCCGGATGCCCGACTGGTACCCCGACTTCCCCTACAAGTGGGTGAGCTGGAGC
>NZ_JBEYFS010000338.1:0-8816 GCF_040634475.1 Streptomyces sp. NPDC007095 | reverse complement strand
GGTTCCGGTCCGTCGGGCCCGCAGCGGACCATCCGCTCGATGCGGCAGATCCGGAACAGGCGGTCGCCCACACGCGCTTCATCGGCACGGCCGGCCGCTTTGAACTCCTCGGCCGCCCTGGCGTAGGCGGCCTTCTTGGCCTCGCTGAACTGGTAGAGCAGGGGTCAGGTTTCGGCCCTCTCGTCGTACAGCATGCGCCGCGCGTCGTGCGGAGTCGGCATGAGGGCCCCGCGTGGCTGCCATCCGCGCTCGCCGCGCTCGGCCACGCCGAAACCGACGGGCAGCAGGACGACCTCCGGGTGCGCCGCAGTCGCCCGCCCGGAGTCGGCGCGCACGTCGGTGGGGAACCGGGAGCCGGAGTAGGCGAAGTCCCGCCGTGAGAGCGTCATGGCGCCGGCCATCAGGCCGTCCTCCCGATGGGGATCGAGGCCGAAGTCCACCTCTGGGGACTGGGTCTTGAGCTGTACGTCCCAGGAGAGATCGAGTGGTTCGACGTCGGTGGGCCGCGGCGGCTCAAGGCCGTCCTCGCCGCTGCGCGCGAGCTCGTCCCCGCGCACCACCCGGTAGCGCACGCCGAGGACCTCCAGTTCGTTGACGGGATCCTGTTCGAACACCGTCACCGCTGCGAGCAGCTCCCGCCGTACGCCGGGGTCGTCGGTCTCGTCCTTCGCCTTGAACCACAGATGCGAGTTCAGGCCGTCCCGGGCCTGCTGGGGCATCCCGTCCGCCACTGACTTCAGCAGCTGCCAACCCGATCCGGCAGCGGGATCGTGTACGGCGATGCCGAAGACCGGTCCGCGCAGCGCGATGTGCGGATACCGCCGCGAAGCGTCCACCGCGTCGGCCTCGGTCACCCATGCGGCGGGGTTGTCGCGGTGGACCAGCCCCGAATGGAGCGCGTGGATTTGTCGCTTTCAGTCATCGGTCATGTGCGCATTGTCGCGGCTCCCGGGTGCGGAATCGTTCCGAACGCCTCAGGTGATCTGAATCCGCCGTTCCTCCAGGGTGTCGAGGGTGATGCAGCAAAATCCTGGCAGTGGACCATCGCGCTTCAGGTCAAGCTCACTCGAATCGGTGGAATCCGCCCTGTTGGTGATCGGTGGCACGCGGCGGAAGGGAGGGGTGCGGCATCCTCCAGGTCGACCGTTTCGAAGTTGTTTGAAGACTTTTGAAGTCTTTGGAGAGGAACATCCGTTGTCTCGTCATCCTGTTGCGCCGCTCACTGCGTGCGTGCTCACCGCCCCATTGCTCGCGTTCCCGGTGGCCGCCGTTGCCGCCGCCGGTCCAGTTCACGGACCGATTGTGTCTGTCCCTGCGAAGGGGGAGTTCTGCCGGATCACCGCCTCCTCGGCGACGGTTCGCGCCAAACCCAGTAAGGACGCCGCTGCGCTCGCCACCGCGTACAAGGGCGACATGTGCACGGCACACGGTTGGGCCGAAGGCAGGGGTGCCTGGGTCAAGGTCACGATGAGACGGACCGGCGCCACCGGGTACGTGCACTCGTCGCTGGTCGCCTGGGGCAAGGAAGAGCTGACGCACACGGGGCAGTGACCGACCGTAACGGCTGCTTGCTCGTGCCCGGGCGGACACCGCCCGTCATGTCACGCCGATGCCCTGGTCAACCTCTTCCCGGATGAGGGTGCGTAGCAGAGCTGTTTGCTCGCTGGGCCCGGTGACTTCTTCGACGAGGGCACAGAAGCTGCCCATCGAATCGTGATCGCGCAGATCGGGGACACGCTCCGGTGCCTTGAGGGCCGTGCGTACGGTCGGCCAGCGCTCCGCCCAGCGCTTCAGATGCCAGGCCAGCAAGTCGTCGAGGAAGGCCACCGCCGGGCTGGTGTCGTTCCAGGCCTGCTGGCCAGTGAGACTGCGCCGGCCGATCAGAATGCGCTCGAAGCACCAGAGCAGCGTGAAGTACGCCTCCAGGACTTCCTGCGTCCCGGTAGCGGGCGGGAGGCCGTCCGGGCCGGGCTCGTGGTAGCGGGTACCACTGCGGAAGTGCTCCAGCACGTCCCGGGCCTGGGCGGGGGGCCCAGTGGTGAGGTCCGTGTGCAGCGTGCGCGCCAGCTCGTACGCCGTGTGCGCGAAGGTGCCGCGCGCGGAGCGCCGGGCCCAGTACGCCGCGTACACAGCGATCACCGCCGACGCCACGGCTACGACCGTGCTCAGCCAATCAGTCATCGAACCCCCCGCCCTCCCGGCCTCCACGCGCCTGGTGTGGAAGACTCGCGCAGCAGCCGGGCTGGTTCCCAACCCCCGTGGGAACCAGCCCGGTTCGTTATGGCCGGTCGGCTATCCGTTGCCCTCCGGTGTCGTGAGACGGTAGGTGCGCGGCCGGTCGTCCACCAGCTCGGCGATGCCTTGCCGGGCAAGGGTGACCAGAGCGTTGGCGATGGCCCCCGAGGACTTTTCGATCACGCGGCTGATGCGCGTGGCCGTGAATGCGTCGCCGGGGTGCGCCTGGAGATGGGCGATGACCATCTGCCGCAGCGCTCCGGGCGCGAGCCGCTTCTTCTCGCCCGGCAGGATCAACGCCTCTGCGGAGGGCGCCGGTTGCTCAGCGCCTGCCTGTGGGTCGGGAGTGTCCTTGTCCTCCGGCCCGTCGTGGCCGACCTCGCCGTGCGGGTCGTCTTCTCCGCTGCCGCCTTGGCTCTGCTCGACGTCCTTCGCCGGCGGGTCCTGGACCGCGTCGGCTGCCGGGACGGGGGCGGCATCCGCCCTACCGTCGTCCAACGCGGTGTCCGGAGCAGTTTCGTCGGCCTCAGCGTTCTCGCTGCCCTCACTGTCCGCGCCGTCGGCGGTCGACTCCAGGCTGTTGGCGGCGGAGGGGTCCAGCGGGTCATTCGCGGGCTCCGGAGCGCTCTGTCCGTCGCCGCTGCTCGTCTCGGAGGTGGGCGCGGCGCGCCAGCGGTCGGGGGTGCGGCGGGGGCCGTCGTGGCCGCCGGGGGTGCGAACGGCCAGGCCGTGCTCTTCCAGGGTGGTGAGGGCCTTTCCGGTGGTGGAGCGGCCCAGGCCCGCTGCGAGGGCGAGTTCGGCGGCTGTGGCCCCGTCGTCACCTGTGAGGTTGGTGAGTTCGGTGTAGATCGTGACGGGCGCGCCGGTCAGCCGGGTCAGCGGCTCGGGGGTGGGGACGGCGTGCAGTGTCCGCGTGCCGTCAGGAGTGGTGTCGGACATGAGGGAACCTCGATTCCGTACGATGTCGGGTCGTTGAGGTCCCCGGCCGGGGTGCGAGTCTGCGTGTATGCGGGTCGCGGGGGTTCGCCGGGCGCGTGCGCATCGCGTGTCTCCCGGGCGGACACGGCCGTGCGACGGGCGGGTTCACGGTTCCCCGTTGGCCCGCTCGGTTCGTCGGCCACGACCATGGACGCTCGATGGGATCGCTTCTGTCAAGCGGCGCGTTTCCGCAGATGAGAGAGGTGCAACGATCGGCGGTTTCCGTGAATCACCGACATGGGGGAGCGGATGCCGATCGGCAGGAGCGGGTGTCCTGTCGGTGAGGGGGCAGCGGGTTGTCCCGTTGCGGAGATCCCGGGCGGGGGCGGCTTGCCCGGTCGGGATCTCCGCAACGGATCACTCCGGAGGCGGGTCGGAGGGGCGGGCGAGGAGCTGGTCGCGGATCTGGCGTGCGCGACGGGGGCCGACGCGTAGATCGGTCCGCAGCCGCCAGATGCTCACCGGTCTCCCCGTGGCGGTGCGGGCGGAGTCGTCGAGCGCGATCGCGCGCGCCCACACGTCGCCGTCTGCCGCCGTGCTGTCGCCCGGCGGGGACGCGTGCGCAGGACGGGGTGTTGGGCACGCGTGGCCGGGCATGTGGGGCCCGACGCGGTCCGGGGCGGGCGGCGGTGTGCCGTCCGCCGCTGGAGGGATGTGGTCGGGGCGATCGGTGAGCGGATCGGGATCGGCCGGGCCGATCCGGTCCAGGAGGTCGGTGACGCACCGTCGGTAGGCGGCGATCGTCTCGGTGAGGGCGATCAGGAGCAGGGCCGGGGTCAGATGCAGCAGTACGGCAGCCGGATCGGCCTGCCGGGGCCAGCCGATCTGGCCGTCGGGCCACAGGCTCTCCCAGGAGTTCATGAGAGCGGCGGTGCAGCCGGCGCCCCAGCGCAGCGTGGTGGACCAGCCCGGCGGGTCGATTCCCCAGGAGGCCAGGCGCGCGTCCACGTACAGGACGCCGGCCAGAGCGGTGCCGATCATTGGGTCGAGGAGTATCGCGATGGGCAGCGGGACGTCGCGGCCGGTGGCGAAGCGGGTGACGTTGACCGTGGTGAAGGCCAGCGCCAGGACGCCGACGGCGCACAGGACCCGGGTCATGGCCCGCAGCAGGCCGATTGCCTCGCGGGAGGGGATCTGCTTCACCGGGCGCCGCCTTCGCCTACCGCGGGCCGGGTGGCTCCCTGGAAGGACGGGGAGTTTGTACGGGCGGGCCCCTCGCGTACGACGGCTCCGGGGTGGGGTCTGTCCAGCCAACGGTGTAACTCGGGTGATGTGAGTTAGCGGCGGCCGACGGAGAGTCGGCCGTCGAAGGCGATGTCGAAAGCCTGCAGGGCGGGCTTCCAGCGCATGGTCCAGCGTTTGCGTCCCTGCCCGGTGGGGTCGAGGCTCATGACGGCCATGTAGACGCACTTGAGGGCTGCGGCCTCGTTCGGGAAGTGCCCGCGGGCCCGGACGGCTTTTCGTATGCGAGCGTTGACTGACTCGATCGCGTTGGTGGTGCAGACGACGCGGCGGATCTCGGTGTCGAACTGGAGGAAGGGCACGAACTCGGCCCAGGCGTTCTCCCAAAGCCGCACGATCGCCGGATACTTGACGCCCCATTCCTCCTGGAAGTCCAGGAACCGGTCCTCCGCCGCGCTCGCGGTCGGAGCCGTGTAGACAGGCTTGAGCGCGCGGGAGATCTTGTCCCAGTCCTGGCGGCCCGCGTAGCGGAACGACGCCCGGATCAGGTGAACGACACAGGTCTGGGTGACCGCCTGGGGCCAGACGGCCGAGATGGAGTCGGGCAGGCCCTTGAGCCCGTCGCAGACGACCATGCACACGTCCTCGACGCCCCGGTTCTTGATCTCGGTCAGGACCTGGAGCCAGTACTTGGCGCCCTCGCCGCCGTCGCCGGCCCACAGGCCAAGGATGTCGCGCGTGCCGTCCACGGTGACCGCGAGTGCGACGTAGATGGGCCGGTTCGCCACCTGCCCGTCGCGTACCTTCACGTGCACGCAGTCGATGAAGATCACCGGATAGACCGGGTCCAGCGGCCGGTTCTGCCACTCGGCCATCCCGTCCATGACCTTGTCGGTGATGGTCGAGATGGTCTGCTTGGACACGCTCGCGCCGTAGACCTCGGCCAAGTGAGCGGAGATGTCACCGTGCGTCAGACCACGCGCGGACAGCGACAGGACCATCTCGTCGACACCGGTCAGCCGCCTCTGTCGCTTCTTGACGATCTGCGGCTCGAAGCTGCCGTCGCGGTCACGCGGCACCGTGATCTCCACCGGACCGACATCGGTCAGAACGGTCTTGGACCGGGCCCCGTTGCGGCTGTTGCCGCTGCCGGCACCGGCCGGGTCATGCTTCTCATAGCCGAGGTGGTCGGTGATCTCGCCTTCGAGGGCAGACTCCAACACGCGCTTGGTCAGCTGCTGCAGCAGCCCGCCCTCGCCGGTCAGCTGCAGCCCGCTCGCGCGGGCCCGGTCGACCAACTGCCCGATCAACTGGTCATCCAGCAGGTCCGCCGACAACTCGGCCGGCCGGACCTCTTCAACCGCCTCAGCAGAGACAGTCACGTCGCTCATCAAGTGCTACTTCCATGATCGGGAGTTACACCGAAGACCGTACAGACCCCCGCCGTCAGCAAGAAGCTCGCGGCGAGCACGGTGTGCGACTGGATGAAGATGGTCATGAGCATCTTCAAGACCGCGGTCAAGACATCTCAGGGGGATAAGAAGTCAAGAGGGACCGCGAGTCTTGATCACCACTGAGGCCGCTGATTGGCTGGCCAACATGAATGATCTCGGACCCGTTGCGTGGCCGCCTGCACCGATCAAGACCGAGAAGCTCGTGCTGCGTGAGCCCGAGGCCTGGGACCGTGCGGCGTTCATCGAGCTGCACGCCTCGTCGGAGGTGCACACCTACCTCGGCGGCCCCCGCCCGCGTGACGAGCTTGAGCGCGAGATGCCCGAGGTGCCCGGGCGGCGGCCCGGGAGTTTCGTCGTCGATCTCGAAGGGGCGATGATCGGCCAGATCCTGCTCAGGAGAGCAACGGAGCACCTTTGCCCCACTGCCGTGGGGAAGGTCGATCTCGGCTACCTGTTCCTGCCGCGGGCGTGGGGATTCGGGTATGCCGCCGAGGCGTGCGCGGCGGCACTGGACTGGCTCGAAGACGTCCTTCCGGGTGAGCCGGTGGTGCTCGCCACCCAGACCGCCAACGTCCGTTCGATGCGCCTCGCGGCAAAGCTGGGGTTCACCGAAGCGGAGCGGTTCCGGGCCTGGGACGCCGATCAGTGGCTCGGCCTGCGGGCCCCGGTCACGCCCTCTGATTGAGTTCGCGCTCGACAGCGTGGCTCTGTCGAAGTGCCGTTGTTCTCGTCAACGAAGTCGGTCGGGTTGGCGGGGCATGCAGGCGCTGGAAGGAGTGGTGCAAAGGCCTGCTGTTCGTCGAAATGCTGCTGTCTTGAGACAGTGGTGGAGCTGGCCGAGGAAGCGGTTCAGCAAGTGCCGTTGTGCGGCGGCATGCCAGTCTCCGTGCTCGCGTCGGCGTCGGTAGTGCGCGTTCGCTCCCGGTGAGGCGGTGAGGGCGGCGAAGGCCCAGAGGAAGCCGGCGTTGATGAGGCGGTTGTTCTTGACGAACCGACGGCCGACGAAACGCTTCTTGCCAGAGGCCCGGGTGATGGGGGCGGATCCGGCGTACGACTTCAGCGCCCGGGCGTCGGCGAACCGTGCCCGGTCGTCGCCCAGCTCTGCGAGCACGCGGGCGCCGAGCATGGGCCCCAGGCCTGGGAAGCTGAGCAGGAGCTCGCTGTCGGCGTGCTGGTGAAAGGCGGCTGTGGCCGCCTCCGCGAGATCGTCCGCGGCCTCGCAGGTGACGTCCAGCTGCTTGAGCAGGGCCAGGAGCTGGTGGCCGAAGGCATTTTCGACGCCGGGCAGCTGGTGGGCGTACTCGGCACGGAAGACGTCCCGCAGCCGCTCGGCTTCCGCGTCGCAGCCGCGGAGGCGGCCACTGCGTTTGAGGGCGGCCCGCAGCTGGGCGAGGGTGAGCTTCGCGGCCTTGGTCGGGGTCGGCGCCAGAGTGAGGATGACGCGGGCGTCAGCCCTGGTCAGACCGCCTTGTTTGCCTTGGAAGGCCAGCAGAGCAGCGGGGTAATACTCGCGTAGGAGCGAGCGGACCTGGTTAGCGACCTGCTGCCGAGTCCAGACGGCGTCCTGCTGGGCTCGGGCCAGGACCGTGATGGCTTGGGCGAGTTCGGAGTCGGCCGGCAGGGGTCGGTGGGCGTGCATGTCGGTGCGCAGGATGTTCGCGAGGACCAAGGCGTCGCCCGGGTCGGACTTCTTTCGGCTGACGCCGTGGCGGTCGCGGTAGCGGGCGGCGGCGAGCGGGTTGATCGCAAAGACCCGACGGCTGCCGGTGCGCAGGTTCGCAACCAGGAGGCCGTGGCTGGTCTCGATGGCCACCGGTATCGGATCCTCTGGGCTGTCACCGTGCTCGGCCAAGAGGGCCAAGAGCTTGTGTGAGGCTGATCCTTTGGAGTGGACACCCTAACAATGGATCTTGATGGTCCAGGGAGGGATGTCCAGGTGGGACGCGAGTCTCCGGATCCGGAGGAGTTCAGGAAGGACGCGGTCGCGCTTTACCGCGCCGCGGGCGGCAAGCGCACATACGCGGCGGTGGCGGCGGATCTCGGCATCACCGCCGAGTCGCTGCGGACGTGGGTCCGCAAGGAAATCGAGTCCCAGGCACTGCCCGAGCGCCGCGAGGCCGGCGGGAGTCCGGCTGAGGAACTGGCCCGGTTGCGAGCGGAGAACGCCCGGCTGCTGAAGGCGGAGAAGGAGTGGCAGCTGGAGCGCGAGATCCTGCGCCGGGCAGCCGCCTATTTCGCTCGGGAGGTGAAGTGAGCCCCCGCCGCTGGGACTTCATCTCCGAAAATCGCGCCGCTTTGGGCGTGAAGCGGATCTGCCGGGTCCTGGACGTCTCCCGCTCCGGCTACTACCAGCACCGGGCCACTGCAGACGCCCGCACCGAACGAGCCGTCGAGGAAGAGCGAACGGTGTCGGAGATCCGACAGATCCATGCCGACCACCAGGGCGCCTATGGCGCCCCGCGCGTCCATGCCGAACTCTGCTCCCGCGGGAGGAAGATCAACCGCAAGCGCGTGAGCAGGCTGATGAGGATCAACCGCATCGTCGGACGGCACCTGCGGCGCAAGAAGCGCACGACCATTCAGGACAAGATGGCCCCGCCGGTGCCGGACCTGGTGATGCGTGACTTCACGGCGGACATGCTCAACACCAAGTGGTGCGGCGACATCACGTACGTCGCCGTCGGTTCGACCTGGCTGTATCTCGCCACAGTCATCGACATCTGCTCGCGGCGCGTGATCGGCTGGTCGATCGCGGACCACATGCGTACCTCGCTGGTCACCGACGCGATCGAGATGGCTGTGGCTGCCCGCGGAGGCCCGGTCCACGGCGTCGTCTTTCACACGGACAGGGGCGCCCAAGGTGGATTCAACCGGTCGTCGCAACACCCTGATCTCGGAGGTGTGCGACGTGGCTACGGCGGACTGGAGTTTGAAGACCAGCGATGTCCCGGAGGGGCGGCGTCGGCA
>NZ_JBEYFS010000337.1:0-8851 GCF_040634475.1 Streptomyces sp. NPDC007095 | reverse complement strand
CCTCGTACTGGACGTACTTGGGTCTGTGCCTGGTGCGGTGAGAGTGCGTGCATGGCGTCGCGGGGCAGACGGGAATTTGACGACAGGGCCTAGGGAAGCAGTCGTTCGATGGCTGTGGGTCCGTACTCCCGCAGCCTGCGCTCGGCCCAGGCGAGGTTCTTCGGACTGAGGTCGCGACCCGCGGCGAGCACCATGTCCTCGGCGGTCACGGGGCCTTCGGAGCCGGTGTGCAGCAGCGTGTCGGGGGTCGCCTTGTCGTCGGACGGTGAGGACGAATCGGGCTGGCTTGTTGGCATGATCTCTCCCTCTTCCACCTGACCTGTTCTCACGCTACGGGCATTCCGCACACCCCGCGCGACACGCCCCGTGCGGACGCGGTTCAGGGGGGTCGGTGCGCCCGCGCCCCATTCGGACGTACAACGATGTCGGTCGTCGGCGGCGGAGGTGATGGTGGAAGCACTCGCACCCCTGCGACTGATCGGAGCATGTAATGCGTATTCGTCTGATGGCCGCCGCCGGACTGGCGGGCGTGGCCCTGCTGGCCACCGCCGGGACCGCTGCGGCCGCCGACCCCAACCCGGTCGGTGCCGCAGCGAACAGTCCTGGAGTCCTGTCCGGCAACGTCATCCAGATCCCCGTCGACCTCGGCCTCAACCTCTGCGGCAACTCCCTCGACCTGCTGGGTCTGCTGAACCCGGCCACGGGGAACACCTGCACGAACAACTGAACCGGCTGACCGCCGAGCCGCGCCGGGCAGGTCTTCCCCTGCCCGGCGGACGGCCACGGTGTCCTTGGCGGACGGCCACGGTGTCCTTGGCGGACGGCGATCGGCTCAGGCGAATGGTCTCGTGCTTTGGCGTACGGCTAACGGTCATGGCGTAGGGCTTCCCGTCTTGGCGTACGGCTCCGGTGTTGGCGCACGGTCGCCGGTCCTGGCGAACCGCTGCCGGACTCGATGGAAGGCCACCGGATTCCGGCGGAGGGGGATCTGTCCTGGCGAACTGCCACCTGCCACTGGTGTCGGCGGGCCGCCGTTCGTCCCGATGGTCGGTTCTGGACGTGGGGGTTCGATGGGCTACTCGTCCGGCCCGCCCAGCGGCTCGTTCGACGGGGGGATGAGGCGGGCCGTGAGGTCCGGGTCCGGCATCTGCGGGTCGAACGGGAACATGGGGCGGCGGATGCGGTGGTGCCCCAGCCTGACGAGGTCCTGGTCGACGCCGCCCGGGGTCAGCGCCATCTTCCAGCCGGCGGACATGGCGAACAGTTCCGGTTCCAGATAGCCGATCTTGACCACGACGACGTCGGCGCAGCGCGGGTCGAGCGCCAGGCCGGTGAAGTCGTGCTCGTGGTGGTACGGCTTGCGGAGCCGCGTGATGATCACGTACACGCTTCCGACCCGCAGGACGACCTCGCTCCCGGCGTCCCGGTCCCCGTGCCGGACCGCGTGGACCATCCCGGTCATGGTGAGCGGCCCCGCGTGCCGGTCGTCCACCTCGGCACCGGCCGTGACCGTGACGGTCGCGCCGACGCCCGCCTTCTCCGCGGCCTCGACGGCGGCCGGCCCCGGCACGGACGCGTAGATGACCGTCGGCCCGGACGGTTCCTTGAACTCCGGACGGGCGAGGACGTGTTCGAGCCCCCACGTGACATCGCCCGCGCCGCCCGCCGTCGGATTGTCACCGGTGTCGCTTATGAAGAACGGCCGGTCGTCGGGGGAGGAGGCCAGCGCCTCGTCGAGGCACTCGTCCAGTGGTCCGGTCGGCGCGACGAACGCGAACGCGCCCCGCGCCTCCCAGAAGCCACGCGCCAGCCGCTCGGCGCCCTGCGCGACGGCGGCCTCCGACGGCCCGGTGACCACGACCGCGGCGCGGTTGCGCGGCTCGTCCGCCCATGCGTACCCGACCCAGATCGCGGCGTCGGTCACGCCGTCCGTCGACTCCACCTCGTCGATGGCCGCGTACACGCTCCTGGCGGGCTCGATGCGCGTCGAGGTCTGCTCACCGGCCAGCAGCACGGGCACCGGGATCCAGGCCTTGACCGGCCGGGGCGCACCGGTGGTGAGCAGATCCACGAGATGGCGGGCGGCCCGCTCCTTCGTCTCCATGTGGTCCTCGTGCGGAGCCATCCGGTAGCAGGTGATGAGGTCGCTCATGTGGGCGAGCTCGCGCGAGACGTTGCCGTGCAGATCCATGGAGGTGGACACGATGACATCGGTTCCGACGGTCTCACGGATCCGGGCGAGCAGGACGGCCTCGGCGTCGTCGACGCCCTCCACCGTCATGGCGCCGTGGATGTCGTACCAGAGCCCGTCGAGGCGCGGCAGCTCCCCGAGCCGGCGCAGGAGTTCCGAGGAGAGCTCCGCGAACGCGGCCGCGGTCACCGTGCCGCCGGGCAGTGCCTTGCCGACGAGCGCGCCGCGCCAGTCGGCGGCGTCACGCAGGGGCGTCCCGGGCGCGAGGAAGGGATAGCGTGTGAGGACGTCCTCGCCCCGCTGTGGGTGGAATGCGGGCGCCTCGGTCCGCGCCGGTGAGAACGTCGACGACTCGATGCCGAGTCCGGCGATGGCGATGACGGGCCGGGCGACGGCGGTACGGGGGTGCCTCATGGCTCCTCGATTCGTATGCGCTGGTCGGAATGGAGTCCCGCTCCTGTCCCTGTTCCTGCTGCCGCTCCGGTCACGGTCTGGAGTGCGTGGTACAGCGCCCGCTGGAGCGCGAACTGCCCCGCGCCGACCAGCCCCGCGTCCGCGCCGAGGCTCGCCCGCTCGATCACCAGGTGCTTGGTCACCAGCGGATGGCACCCCTCGTACAGCTGACTGCGGACGGCGGCGACGAACGGTTCGAGCGTGGAGAGGATGCCGCCGAGGTACACGGCGTCGGGGTTGAAGAAGTTGACGTTCGCGGCCAGCACCATGCCGAGGTAGCGGCCGGCCTGACGGACGGCGCGAGTCGCCTCCGGGTCGGCGTCGGACGCGAACCGGACGACGTCCTCGATCGTGTCGACGTCGAGCCCCCGCTCACGCAGGACGCGCACCAGCGCCGCGCCCGACGCGACGGTCTCCAAGCATCCGGTGTTGCCACAGGAGCACGGGATGTCGTGGCCCGCTTCGACCCGTACGTGGGTGATCTCGCCGGCGGCGCCGGTCCCGCCCCGGTAGAGCCGTCCGTCGGCGATGACACCCGCGCCGATCGCGGAGCCCATCTTCACCATGATCGACTGGCGGCGCCCGGCCGGCCGGACACTGTGCTCGCCGACGGCCATGCAGTTGGCGTCGTTCTCGATCGCCGCCGGAACGCCGAAGCGGTCCTCCAGCCAGGCCCGGACGGGGAACCGGTTCCAGCCGGGCATGCGCGACGGCAGTGTCACCACTCCCGAGGCCACGTCGACCGGCCCCGGCAGCGAGAGGCCGACCCCCTTGAGCAGCTCCCGCCCATGCTGCTCGGCGAGGCCCTCCAGTGTCTCGGCGAGCCCGGGCAGCGCGGCCTCGGGCCCCTCCGCCGTCGGGAACGGCACCGTGGACACGTCCGTGAGCCCGCCGCCCGGCAGCACGACACCGACGTGCGCGTGTCTGCCCCCGAGTTCGGCCGCGACCGCGAACCCGTCGCTGCCGCCGAGCCGCAGGACCTTGCGCGGACGCCCTCCCGCGGAGGAGCGCGTGCCCTGCTCCGCCACCAGCCCGTGGGCCACGAGCTGACCGACCGTCAGTGAGATCGTCGAGGGCGCGGCCCCGAGCAGATCGGCGAGTTCGGTGCGCGTGGTCGCCTGCCCGGAGGCGAGGAGTTCGAGGACGCGCTCGGCCAGGGACGAGACGCCCGTGGCACCCCTGCGGTGTACCGCACTTTTTTCAGGCATGGACGCAGTAACTTCCGACGACGGGATCGGGATGCCGAGCGTACGGCCCTGAAGCCGCCTCTCCACTTTTTTCAGAACAGCAGAAACAGGCTTTTTACAGCAGGGCGTCTGTTTCTTCGAACAGTCGGGTCGTTGACTGGCTCCGCCACGCCCCCTGCCCCTTCGTTCAACCCTGTTCACCCCGAGGAGAGTCATGTCCCCTGCTCGCGCGACACTCGTCGCCGGTGCCGTCGTCTCGGCGGGCACGCTGCTGCTCGCGGGCTGCTCCGGGACGAGCGGCACGTCGTCCACGTCCCCCGACTCCATCAACTACGCGCTGCCCGCGAACTTCACCCCGAACTGGATCCTGCCGATCGGCACGGCGGCGCACCTCAACACCAACAACATCTCCATCGCCAACAGCCTCTGGGAGCCGCTCGTCGCGTACGACGGCTCGACCGGCAAGATCGCCTGGAACAAGAACGGGTCCATCGCCACCGCAGCCGCCTTCGCCTCCGACGGCAAGAGCGTCACCCTCACGCTCGGCGACCGCAGATGGAGCGACGGCAAGCCGATCACCTCGCGCGACGTCGAGTTCTGGTTCAACCTCATCAAGGCGAACAAGGAACAGTGGGCGGGCTACAACCCCGGCAAGGTGCCGGACAACTGGACCTCGTTCAAGACCGTGGACGACCATCACTTCACGCTCACGTTCGACAAGGCCTACAACTCCGACTGGATGCTCGCCAACGAGCTGAGCGCGATCAACCCGCTCCCACAGCACGCATGGGACAAGACGGCCGCATCGGCCGCGGTGTCGGACGCCGACCGGACGGCCGCCGGCGCCAAGCACGTGTGGACGTACCTCAACACGGCCGCGAAGAACATCTCCGGCTACGAGAAGGACGCGCTGTGGAAGACCATCAGCGGTCCCTACGCGGTCAAGTCCTTCTCGACCGCGGGCAAGGTCGTGCTCACCGCCAACAAGAAGTACGACGGCGGTGAGAAGCCGGACATCGCCACCGTGAACCTCCTCCCCTTCACGACGGCGGACGCCGAGAAGAACGCGCTGCGCTCGGGGAGCGTCGACTACGGCTACATCGAGGCGACCGACCTCGACCAGAAGGACCGGTTCACCGCCCAGGGGTACACGGTCAAGCCCTGGTCCGGCTGGGCGATCACCTATATGCCGTACAACTTCAACAACCCGTCCATGGGCGCCGTGTTCAAGCAGCTCTACGCCCGTCAGGCGGTCCAGCGGTCGATCGACCAGAGCAGCCTGGCGAAGGTCATCTTCAACGGCACCGCGGTCCCCGGCTACGGCCCGATCCCGCAGGCGCAGTCGAGCGACTTCCTCTCGCCCACGCAGCAGGGCAATCCGTACCCCTTCTCGACCTCTGCCGCCAAGTCCCTGCTGACGGGGCACGGTTGGACCGAACAGGGCGGAGTCATGGTGTGCACGGATCCGGGCGCGGGCGCCTCGCAGTGCGGTGACGGGGTCGCCAAGGGCACCAGGTTCCAGATGCAGGTGCTGTCGCAGTCCGGCTCGACCGTCACCGACAACATGATGAGCGCGATCCAGTCCTCGCTGGAGAAGACCGGGATCAAGTTCACGATCAAGACCGCGCCCGTGAACTCGGTGCTGTCCCAGACCCCGCCGTGCACCGCGAGCCAGTCGATCTGCACGTGGCAGCTGTCCTTCTTCGGCACGGCCGGCAGCTGGTACTTCAACGCCTTCCCGACCGGCGACTCGCTCTTCCAGAGCAAGGGCGGCTCGAACTTCGGCAACTACTCCGACCCGGAGACCGACCAGCTGATCACCGCCTCCACCACGTCGAACTCCGCGCAGGCCGTACGGGACTACAGCGCGGCCGTCGCCAAGGACCTGCCGGTCGTCTGGCTGCCGGAGCCCGACTACCAGATCTCGGTCCTCAAGAACGGCCTCGGCGGCTTCTCACAGGACTCGCTCGCCAACTTCCACCCGGCGCAGTGGAAGTGGAACCGCTGACCGCATGGACACCCTCCTCTATCTGACCCGGCGCGTCCTGCAGTCCCTCGCGGTGATCCTCATCGTCACGGTGGTGGTCTTCTGCCTGCTGCACGCGCTGCCCGGGGGTCCCGCACGCGGGATCCTCGGCCCGCAGGCGACGGCCCAGCAGATCGCGCAGTTCGACCACGAGCAGGGTCTCGACCGCTCGCTCCCCGTTCAGTACCTCTACTACCTGCGCACCCTGCTGCACGGTGACCTCGGCACCTCGTACACCCTGAACGAGGCGGTCTCCCGGCTCATCGAACAGCGCCTCCCGAAGACCCTGGTCCTCACCGTGCTGTCCGCGCTGGTCGGGCTCGCGCTCGCGATCCCGCTCGGCATGTGGCAGGCGGTCCGTCGCAACAAGCCGGTGGACTACGTCATCACGACGCTGAGCTTCGTCGCCTACTCGACCCCCGTGTACTTCCTCGGGCTCGTCCTGGTCCTGGTCTTCACGCAGCTGTTGCCCTGGTTCCCCTCGCAGGCGCCGCAGGGCGACACGCTCGGGCAGGTGCTCTCCCAGCCGAACGCGCTGGTCCTGCCGGTCGTCGCGGGAGCCGCGTCCATGGTCGCCGTCTTCAGCCGGTACATGCGCGCCGCGACCCTGGAGAACCTCTCCGAGGACTACGTACGCACCGCGCGGGCCGGCGGCTCCCGTCCCCGCGCGATCCTGTGGCGGCACGTGTTCCGCAACTCGCTGACCCCCGTCGTCGCGATGCTCGGCTACTACGTGCCCGTCCTCTTCGGCGGCGCCCTCGTCGTCGAGCAGCTCTTCAACTACCCGGGGATGGGGCTGCTGTTCTGGAGCGCCGCGCAGTCCTCCGACTATCCGGTGCTGCTCGGCTGCGTCCTCGTCATCTCCGTCGCGACCGTCGTCGGCACCCTGCTCGCCGACATCGTCCAGCGGATCGTCGATCCCCGAGTGAAGGCGGGCAGGTCATGAGCGCCGTATTGCCGGTGACACCCACCGTGGAGGCGGCCGCCGGGTACCGCCTCGCCCTGCGCCGGTTCGCGCGCAACAGGCTCGCGGTCGCGGGTCTGGCGGTCGTAGTCCTGTTCCTGCTCTTCTGCTTCGCCGGCCCGCTGCTGCACTCGACCGACCAGACCCACACCCATCTCACCCAGGTGAACCTGGCGCCGAGCGGCGCGCACCTGCTCGGCACCGACGCCGTCGGACATGACGAGCTGGGGCGGCTCATGTACGGCGGCAAGGTGTCACTGCTCGTCGGCCTCGCCTCCGGCCTCCTCGCGACCGTCATCGGTACGTTCTGGGGCGCGGTCGCGGGCTACGCGGGCGGCTGGATCGACGCCGTGATGATGCGGGTCGTGGACGCCGGAATCGCCATCCCGGCGCTCTTCATCCTCCTCGTCGTCTCCGCCATCACCACCCCGGACACCTGGGGGCTCGTCGTCATCCTCGGCCTGGTCTCCTGGCTGGTCCCCTCCCGTCTCGTCCGGGCCGAGACACTCACCCTGAAGGGCCGGGACTACGTGCTGACACTGCGCGCCATCGGCGGCACGCACGGCCGGGCGATCGGCCGGCACATCCTGCCGAACTCCGTCTCGACGGTCGTGGTCGCCGCTACCTTCCAGGTCGCCGACGCGATCCTCCTCGTCGCCTACGTGTCCTATCTCGGCCTGGGCGTCCAGCCCCCGTCGACCGACTGGGGCGGCATGCTCTCTGCCGGTCTGACGGCCGCGTACTCGGGACGCTGGTGGCTCATCGTGCCGCCCGGCCTCGCCATCATCCTCGTCGTCTGTGCCTTCAACGCCATCGGCGACGGGCTGCGCGACGCCTTCGACGTGAGGGGACGCGGATGACCGCCGACATCCTGTGGATCGAGAACCTGGGCGTCACCTTCTCCACGGAGACGGGTGAGGTGGCCGCGGTACGAGAGGTCTCGCTGCGGGTTGGGCCAGGTGAGACGCTCGCCCTCGTCGGCGAGTCCGGCTCCGGCAAGTCGACGGTCGCGCTCGCCGCGATGGGGCTGCTGCCGGGCACCGCCCACGCCACGGGCCACGCCGTCGTCGGTGGCACCGACGTCATCGGCGCCGCCGAGGCCGACCTCGCGGGTCTACGGGGCCGCACCGCGTCGATGGTGTTCCAGGAACCCGCGACCGCGCTCGACCCGCTCACCCGGATCGGCGCCCAGATCGCCGAAGTCATCCGCAACCACCGTCCCGTCACGGCCAAGGAGGCCGCCGGGGAGGCGGTCGAACTCCTGCGGCGTGTCGGCATCCCGGATCCGGGGACGAGGGCGTCCGCGTTCCCGTTCCAGCTCTCCGGGGGACAGCGGCAGCGCGTGGTCATCGCCATGGCGATCGCCAACGCCCCGAGCCTGCTCATCGCCGACGAACCGACCACCGCGCTCGACGTCACCGTGCAGGCCGAGATCCTCGACCTGCTGCGGTCGCTCGCCGCCGACTTCGACACCGGAGTACTGCTGGACACGCACAACATGGGAGTGGTCGCCGACTTCGCGGACCGCGTCGCCGTCATGCTCCAGGGGGAGATCGTGGAGACGGGGCCGGTGGAGGAGGTGCTCCTGCGGCCCACGCACGAGTACACCAAGCGCCTGCTCGGGGCGGTGCCGCGGCTGGCCGTCGCCGAGGCGGGGGCCGACTCCCGGCGCACCGAGGGGGATCGGCCCGCCGTGGACCCGGTGGTCGAACTGCGGGACGTGAGCGTGCGGTTCGGCCGAGGGCGCCGCGCCGTCCGCGCGCTCGACGGTGTCTCGCTGACGGTCAGGGCCGGTGAGACCGTGGGTCTGGTGGGGGAGTCGGGCTCGGGCAAGTCGACCGCCGCGCGCGTCGCGCTGGGCCTCGAACCACCGTCGTCCGGCTCGGTGTCGCTGTTCGGCGCCGACCTCGGCAGGACCCGGGGTCGGGCCCGGCGCGCTCTGCTGGCCGGTGTCGGCGTGGTCCTGCAGGACCCGGTCGCCACCCTCGACGCCCGCATGATCGAGGCGGAGTGCGTCGCCGAGCCGCTGC
>NZ_JBEYFS010000336.1:0-9126 GCF_040634475.1 Streptomyces sp. NPDC007095 | reverse complement strand
CGGCCGGCCGCCGCCACCGGGCCCGCCGGGGCACTCGACGGGGCACTCGACGGGGAGGGCAGCGCCGTCCTGCCGTTGCGGCTGCGCGGGGCGCTGAGCGTAGGGGCGCTGGAGGAGGCGCTGGGAGATGTGGGGCGCCGTCACGGGGCGCTGCGCAACAGCCGGCTGGGCTCGGCCGGCACCCGGCTGCGCGCCCTGGCCGCCGAGGACCACCTGCTGGAGCTCACTCTCCCGGCCGACCTGGTCGACCTGTGGTCGCACACCCCGCTGGCCGCCGAACTCGCCCTGGCCTACCGGGCACGGGCCGCGGGCCGGCCGCCGCGCTGGCAGGGCCCGGTGCCCGAGGCGGCGCCCCGGGCGAGGGCCGGCGACCTGGCGCCCACCGTGCCGCCGGGCAGCCGGCCCGCCCCGGCCGACGCCCGCGTCGGCCGCCTCGCCCTCGACTGGGACGCCGGCCTGCACCAGCGGCTGGCCCGGCTGGCCGCCACGCAGGGCGCCACCCTGTTCATGGTGGTGCACGCCGCGCTCGCGGCCCTGCTCACCCGGCTCGGCGCGGGCCCCGCCATCACCGTGGCCGCGCCGGTGCCGGCCCGTGACAGCGCCGCCCTGCGCCGGGCCGTGGGCCCCTACGGGCGGGTGCTGGCCCTGTCCGTGGACACCTCCGGCGACCCGGCCTTCACCACGCTGCTGCGCCGGGTGCGCGCCGCGGACCTCGCCGCCTACCGCACCGGCGCCGCCGCGCTGGCCCGGCCCGGCGGCATCGCGCTGAGCGTCCTGGCGGACAGCGGCGAGGCGTACGAGGCGGCCGGGCTCAGCGTGCGGGCGGCCCCGCCGCTGCTCCCGCTGCGGGCCGCGGCCCTCGGCCTGATCCTGACCGAACGGCACACACCGGCCGGCGCGCCCGCGGGCATCGCCGTCACCACCGCCTACCAGTACGACGCCGTCGGCGAGACGGCCGCCGCCCATCTGACCGGGCAGCTGACCGCCCTGCTCGGGGCCGCCCTTGACGCCCCCTCCGCCGCGCTGAGCCGGCTGGGCGGCGGGACCAGGCCGCCGCTCGCCCCGGCCGGGACCGGGCACGGGGAGCACGCCGTCCCCTCCCCCGCCCGCCGGCCCGCGCCCGCGGCGGTGCCGATGCCGGTGGCCGGGTGAGCCCGGCAGCTCTCCGGCCTGTGGTTTCGGGGTGGGCAGCGCCGGTGTCACCGGGCTCCTAGGGTGCGGTGGCTGCGGTGCGGTAGAACTCGGCCGCGGTGACGGTGGCGGGGACGCCGAGTTCGGTGGCGACCGCGGTGATCGCGTCGGCGCCGACGGCGCGGTCGGCCTGGCCGCCGGTGGTGAAATACGGCGCGATGAACGTCTCGTAGTGGGCTCGGACTTCGTCCGCGGTGTGCCGGCCGAGGAACGTCTGCATGTGCCGCACCGTGGTGTCGGGTTCGTCGTGGATGACCCGCAGGGCGCGCCGGTGGGCCCGTACGACGGCCTGGACCGCGGGGTCGTCCGGGTCGGTGTAGGTGGGGTCGACGGCCACGCCCACGGTGGGGATCCGGAAGTGGTCGCCGACCCAGGCCAGCACCTGCCAGCCGTGCTCGGCGGCTATCGCCTCCGGTGCCATGGTGCTGCCCACCAGGGCGGCGTCGATACTGCCGTCGTGCAGCCGGCGCAGATCCATGCCGTAGTCGCCGGGCGGGCGGACGACGGTGCGGATGTCGCGGTCCGGGTCGAGGCCGGCCCGGCGCAGCACGATCCGGGTGAAGCACCCGGGTGCGGTGCGGGGGGCGTGTACCGCCAGCCGCCGGCCGGCCAGGTCGGCCAGGGAGGCCAGGCCGGGGCGGGCGAGGAACCAGAACAGCGGGCGGGTGGTGTTGACCTGGAGTGCGACCCAGGGGGTGCCGTCGGTCAGCCGGGACAGCAGTGCCCGGCCGAGCCCGATGGTGGCGCCGCGGCGCAGCCGCTCCTCGTCCCAGGAGCAGCCGTCGCGCAGCGCGACGTGGACGCCCTCGTCGGCGTAGTAGCCCTGCTGGTCGGCGATGTAGGCGACCAGTTCCTCGTGCAGGCCCCGCCCGACGTAGGCGAGATCGATCGTGTGCATGAACGTGTCCCTTGATCGTGTCGCCGCCCTGCGCCCGCGCGTGCCGCGGGCCCGGCCGCCGGCCGGGACGGGCCGGTATGGGCCCCGTGTGCGCGGGGCAGCGGGGCGTCAGTCCATGGACATCCCGCCGTTGACCGCGGCCGTGGTGCCGGTCATGAAGGCGTTGTCCTCGCCGGCGTAGAAGGCGACCGCCTGGGCGACGTCGCCCGGGTGTGCCAGGCGGCCCAGGGGGGTGGCGGCCACCTGCCGCTGCTTGTGCTCGTTGTCGAACACATCCGTCATGCGGGCCATGCGGGTGTCCTCCACCGGGCCGGGCGCGACGACGTTGACCGTGATGCCCTGCGGGCCCAGTTCCTGGGCGAGGTAGCGGGCGAACTGCTCCAGTGCGGCCTTGGAGGTGCCCAGCGCGATCATGTGGTCCCGGGGCCGGCGGCTGAGGCCGGTGCCGATGTAGATGATGCGTCCCCAGCCCTGTTCGGTCATGGCGGGCAGGACGGCTTTGGTGACCGCGAACGCCGCATGCATCTCGGCGTCGAGCTTGCCGCCCAGTTCTTCCCACGTCATGTCCTGGAAGGACTTGACCGCATACGGGATGAGCGCGTTGTGCACGAGCACGCCGATGCCGCCCCATGCCGCCTGGACCTGCCCGACCATGCTCTCGACCGCCGCCGCCTCGCGCACGTCGGCCTGCACAGCCATGGCCTGACCGCCCGCGGCCTCGATGCCGGCCACGATCTCCCCGGCCGCCGTACTGCTGCGGAGGTAGTTGACCACCACGCGCATCCCCCGGGCGGCCAGAAGGCGTGCGGTGGCCGCACCGATTCCGCTGCTGCCCCCTGTCACCAAGGCCACCCTGCCGCTTGTCCCGGTCATGGGCCCACCTCCTGCTCCTCGTCGCGGGCCCTCGGCATGACCGCGCGGAGTTGTTGACCGTCAGTGCCGGAGTGTGCCGGGCGGATCGCCCCGTAGAGCACGGTGTCGACGCTCGCCCGCAGCAGATCGGCCGCGGTCCAGCCGAGTTCGCGCGGCAGCTGCGAGGTGAGCAGCCGCTCCAGCGCGCCGCGGGTGATCTCACTCAGCAGCTCGGGCGGCGCCGACAGCAGTCCCCGCCGGTGCCCGTCCCTGAACAGCTCGTCGAGCCGCCGGTAGACCACCGCGTCCACACGCTGCTCCACGTACCGGCGCAGCACCGCATCGCCCCGCCCCACCGCGAGCTGAGCCGCGCCGATCCGCCTGAGCTCACTGCCCGCCGCGAGCAGAAACCGCTGGACCCGCACACCGAACGGCTGCCCTTCCGTGCCCTCGGCCGCCGCCACCAGCGTGCGCTCCACCGCCGCGAACTGCCGGTCCAGCACCGCGGCCAGCAGGCTGCGCTTGCCCGGGAAATGACGGTAGATCGTCTTTTTGCTCATCCCGAGCTCACGGGCGAGATCGTCCATGCTCACCCGCACGGAACCCGGCGCGAAGAACAGCCGGCCGGCCGCCTCCACGATCACGTCGGCACGCTGCCCGCCACGCTCGGAAACTCCGGAAACTGATTCGGTTTCCACAGTTTCCAGGATGACTCT
The DNA here is from genome assembly GCF_040634475.1 of Streptomyces sp. NPDC007095. Classification (NCBI taxonomy): domain Bacteria; kingdom Bacillati; phylum Actinomycetota; class Actinomycetes; order Kitasatosporales; family Streptomycetaceae; genus Streptomyces; species Streptomyces sp. NPDC007095. The sequence continues at coordinate 5,469 of NZ_JBEYFS010000336.1, read as the reverse complement.
GCGTCTTTACGCTGTCAAAGCGCGCCTTTCGGACACGGGGGGGGGGAGCCGGAGCGCGGGGCGGCGCACACCTCATGCGACGACCGTGTCCGTCTCGTGCCGCCCGTCAGCGCGTGGGGAGCTGGTCGTAGGTTCTGAAGGTGTAGGTCGCGTCGTACGTCATCAGATTGCCGCTCGGCGCCGGGAGCCCGAGCCGCCGGTTGAGCGGTCCGGTCATCGGCCCGCAGTCTTCAGCGGCAGGAGCGGCGAAGGTGTCGTCGTACGCCGAGAACCTGATCAGCGGCGGGTTCGTGGAGATCCACTGCGAAGGGCCCGATCGCTTCAGCCGAAAGTCGACCGGTGCACCGGCGCCGATGGTGCAGCCGTGTGGCAGCCGCGGGCTCATCAGCCTGAGTCGCAGGCTGAACTGCCCGGTGTAGAAGTCGGATCGGCCGCCGTACTCCGGCTGGATCGCCAGCCTCAGCCGCCGCGCGCGTTCGCCTTGCGTCATACCGGACACGCCGCCCGGAACGGCGGTCGGCGCACTGTGCATCGCACCCCACACCTGCCCGTCGGCGCCGTCCGGGAGCGGACCCTCGGCGTGCGTCATGGTGATCGGAGCGAGAGCCACGGTGACCTTGCCCACCGTCAACCGCGGTGCGGCAGTGTGCACTTCGCATCTCCAGCGGGCCGGGTCGACCCCGGCGGGGAGGGCCGGGCAGTCGCTGAAATCAGCCGCGGGCCGCGCGACGGCAGCCGTATCGGCGGGGGCAGGCGGCTCGGCGTACGCGAAGCTCGGCGTGTACGCCCCCGCAAGCCCCGTCAGGGCGACGACACCCGCGAAGGAGACCGCGGCGCGGCGGGCGAGAGGGAAGCGGGGCTGATCGGCAGTGGTGTTCGGCATGGTCATCAGCCTGCTGTCCACCGCCCGCCGACCACCATCGGTGACACCCCTGCCCGCACCCTGAGCCGACCCTGGCGCCTTGTCAGGGTGCGGCCCCGGACGGAGAGCAGCCGGAATCCGCGGACGCGGAGGTCTCCACGGCGGCCGGGCAGCACCACGACTGCCCCGTACTCCTCACCTCACTTGATCCGGCTCTCGAGCGAGTGGGGAAGGAGGGCCTGAACACGCTGGCGTCCAGCGGCGCCTGCGCCGGCAGCGACGTACAGATGGTGCGGCCCATTGCATTCGTTTCTCCGGTGCGTGGGCCGCGCCGCTGGGGCACCGGCTCGCTGGGGTGTCCGTCCCGCCGGCCGCCGTACCGGTCAGGGCGTGTCCGTGACCTTCCCTCAGCACGACGGCAGGGAGGGGAGGACGACGTTCAGGCCCCGGGACGCCGACGGCAGCGGGACGCCGGCCCGCCGCAGGCGCTGCAGCGGTGTGTCATACGGCCTCTTCCGGATCCTTGGGGGACGGCGGGGTGACGGGTCCGGGTGTGACCTGTGCGCTCGCCGCGCCCGCGGCGGCCAGGAAGAGTCCGGTGACCGCGGCGACGGCCGCGACCGTACGGGAGTGCCTCATCTGATCCCTCCATGGATACTCCGCCCTTCAGGGTGGAGAGGAAACGGACTCCTGCGGAGCAGGGCAGGGAAAGACGATCCGCCGCGAGGACGGATCGTCGTTCGCGGCCAACTACCCGCAGATAGCCACTAGTTGATGCGACAGTTTGTGAGCTGTGGGCACGCACGTGAAGCGGGCGTATCGGTACCGCTTCTGTCCGACGGATGCGCAGGCGGCGGAGCTGTCGCGCACGTTCGGGTGCGTGCGGAAGGTCTACAACATGGCGCTCGCCGCGCGCACGGAGGCGTGGGTGACCCGTCAGGAGCGGGTCAGCTACCACCAGACGTCGGCGATGCTGACGGCGTGGAAGAAGACCGGGGAGCTGGCCTACCTGAACGAGGTGTCCTCGGTCCCCCTCCAGCAGACGCTGCGGCACCTGCAGACGGCGTTCACCCATTTCTTCGGCAGGCGGGCGAAGTACCCGCGGTTCACGTCGCGGAAGAAGTCGCGCAGGAGTGCGGAGTACACCACCAGCGCGTTCCGCTTCCGCGACGGAGCGCTGACACCGGCGAAGATGGCCGAGCCGCTGGCCGTCGTGTGGTCGCGCCCGCTGCCCGAGGGAGCGAAGCCGTCCACCGTGACGGTCTCGCAGGACAGCGCGGGACGCTGGTTCGTCTCCCTGCTGTGCGACGACCTCGGCATCAAGCCACTCCCCGCGAACGTGAATGCGGTCGGCATCGACGCCGGGCTGGACCATCTCCTGACCCTCTCGACCGGAGAGAAGATCACCAACCCCCGGCACGAGCGCCGTGACCGTGCTGCTCTGGCCAGGCAGCAGCGTCGTCTTGCGAAGAAGGAGAAGGGCTCGGCGAACCGGGCCAGGGCCCGGCGCAAAGTCGCGAAGATCCACGCCCGGATCACCGACCGCCGCCGCAACGGCCTGCACAAGATCACCACTCGGCTCGTCCGTGAAGACCAAACGATCGTGATCGAGGACCTGACCGTACGCAACATGGTCAAAAACCACCGGCTCGCCCGCGCCATCAGCGACGCGGCGTGGAGCGAGTTCCGCAGCATGCTGGAGTACAAAGCCCAGTGGTACGGCCGCGCGGTGATCGCCGTGGACCGGTGGTTCCCCTCCTCCAGGCTGTGCTCCGCCTGCAACACCCTGCAGGACAAGATGCCGCTGAACGTCCGCACCTGGACGTGCGCCTGCGGCATGACCCACGACCGCGACGTGAACGCGGCGCACAACCTTCTGGCCGCCGGGCTGGCGGTGACAGTCTGTGGAGCTGGCGTAAGACCTCAACGGAGCACTCCGGACGGGCAGTCGGCAACGAAACAGAAACCCTCACGGCGCGAGCCGTAAGAATCCCCCTCCTTCAGGAAGGGCAGAAGTCAAGCGGGTTGCCTTTCGTCTGCGTGGGCCTTGCGTGGACGAACTCGACGCCCCAGCCTGGCCCGGGGCGTCGCAGAGGCCCTCGAGGCCTGCTCGAGAGTGGCTCGAACGATCTCCCGAATCGGGCGAAGCGTTCGTTCCGGAGTGCTTCAATGGCCCCCGGCAGAGCCTGAATTGACCAGCACTGACCGGCAGGGAGCGAGCACGGGGATGCGGAAGTCGTACTACGCGGCACACGTCTACATGATCCTGGGAGTGGTCTCCGGGCTGTATTACCGGGAGTTCACCAAAGCCAACGATTTCACCGGCGACACCCAGCTGGCGCTCATGCACACCCATCTGCTCGCGCTGGGCATGCTGGGTTTCCTCATCATCCTCGCCCTGGACAAGCAGTTCGCCCTGTCCGGGACGAAACTGTTCACGTACTTCTTCTGGTTCTACAACGCGGGCATCGCGATCACCGTCGCCATGATGTTCGTCCACGGCACCGAGACCGTGCTCGGCGACCATGTCCCCGAGGCGGTGCCACTGACCGCGGGCCTCGGGCACACCCTGCTCACGGTGGGACTCATCCTGCTGTTCGTGCTGCTCGGCAAGCGGCTGAACGAGTCCGCCGGGGCGGGCCCCGCCGAGCCGGAGCAGGAGAAGGAGACGGCCAAGAGCCCCGTCTGAGAGCCCCGCCCGACCGCCCGGTACCGACAGTCCGGTCCGAACCGGCTGCGGCCCCGACGCATCCGGCCCGTCCCGGCGGACGCAGGGGCCGCTGCCCCAGGCCGGGCGGGCCGGGTCGCTGTTCGGGGCCGGACGGACCGGTCCCGCCGGGTCCGGTCCCGCCGGGTCCGGGTCAGACGGGTCCGGGTCAGACGGGCTGGGCCGCCGGGCCCAGCAGCGCGTCGGTGAGGGCGGCCAGCCGCTGCCGCGCCGGATCCGGGCGCAGGCGGCCCGCCCGGGTGAGGGCGGCCAGGCCGTGCCAGGCGCTCCACAGGACCTCCGCGAGCAGCCCGCCGTCGCGGCCGGCCGCGACGGGCTCGACGGCCTGCCTGATCTCGGCGAGGACGTCCGTGAGCGGCGCCGGCGTGCCGGCCGCCCCGGTGGTGTCCTCGCCGGTGTCCTCGCCCGGGTCGAGGGTGAGCATGGCCTCGTAGAGGACCGGTCCGCGCTCGGCGAAGTCGGCGTAGGCGCGGGCGACCGCGCCCAGTGCCTCCTGCGGGTCACCGGCTTCCTCGCGGGCGGTGCGCAGCGCGGCGGCGAGTTCGGCGAAGCCTTCCAGGGCGACCGCGTGGACGATGGCGTCCTTGTTCTTGAAGTGCTGGTAGAGCACCGGCTGGCTGTATTCGATGCGGTCCGCCAGGCGCCGTGTGGTGACGTAGTCCCAGCCTTCGGACTCGGCCATCTCACGGGCTGTGGTGAGGATCAGCCGGTGGCGTTGGGCCTGCTCGCGAAGGCGTCGCTCTCGGGGCGTCATGAACGAACTTTAGCACTTTCGGCGAAAATCCAGCTGTCAGTGATAGAGTCCCTGCCTTTGATATCAGCTGCTGCGTCGGAGGGGGCGGCGGCGCCGCGCCGTGCGACGGGGACGGCCCGGCGCGGGGCGGGACGACGGCCCGGCGCGGGGCGGGACGACCTGTGCGGGGCGGGTTCGAGCGGTCTTCTAGGCACGGGCGCCAGGATCGGGGCACGACTGCCCACAGAGAGGGCCACCCCATGCTGACCCCGACTCCCCTGGAGGAGCTGCTCGACCTGGCCGCGGACGTCATCGGCTGCGACCGGCGCACCCTGCCGGCCGGGGCCGCGGGTTCCCCCTTCATCACGCTGGGCGGCGGCCTCACGCAGGCCGTGCGGCTGCAGGCGCGCGCCGGCCGGCAGCTGGGCCTGGCCGTGGACCTGGCGCATCTGCTGGGTCCCGCCCCGCTGGCGGACGTACTGGCCCGGGCCGTGCCCGTCCCGGCCGCGGCGCCCGGACCGCCCGCGGGCGCGGTGCGGGCGTTGCTGCCCGGGCAGTGGGCGGCGCTCGCCGCCGAGCGGGAGGCGGGTGCCGGTGCGGTGTGCCAGGTGCTCAGTGCCGAGCTGGCCGGGCCGCTCGACGCGGGCGCGCTGCGCCGCGTACTCGCCGCTCTCGGTGCGCGGCACGAGGGCCTGCGGACCGTGTTCGCGGATGCGCCGCACGGCCCGGTGCGGCGGGTTCTCGCCGCCTGCACCCCGCCGCTGGTCACTCTGGAGGCGGCGGGAGCGGGCGGGGCCGGGGACCCGGTGGCGGCGGTGCACGGGTATCTGGCCGCGCGGGCGCGGCAGTTGGTCGGCCGGCCGGGCCGGCCGCCGCTGGCCTTCGCCCTGAGCCGTCTGGCCGGGGATGCGCATCTGCTGTCGTTCGTGTACCACGAGGCGGTGGCCGACAGCTGGTCGGCCGCGCTGCTGTGGCAGGAACTGCTCGCCGACTACGACCGTGCCGTGCACCGGCGCCCGCTGGTGCGGGCGGTGCGTCCCGGGCCGGACGCGGCGGGGCGCGCCGCGGTGGCTGCCCGGCCGGGCGGGCTGCGGGCGCCGGCGGCCGCGCGGGCCGGGCGGCTGCGTGGCTTTCCCGCCGCCGTGG